>PLZN01000596.1 GCA_003152195.1 Acidobacteriaceae bacterium | reverse complement strand
CTCGATGGGCGCCTGCGCGACCTCCGGCGGCGTCTTCAATAACTATGCGCTGGTTCAGGGAGTGAATCAGATAATCCCCGTGGACGTGTACGTGCCGGGTTGTCCGCCCCGTCCCGAACAGTTGATGTACGCGATCACACTTCTGCAGGAAAAGATTCAAAGGGAACGCGGAAGCGTAAAGCGCGTATTAAACTTCCAATAATTGTGCATTTGTAATAAGTTGGGTGGGCAGTTCTTTTTGTGGGTCGGTTGCCATCAGGTGTTGTCAGAAGAGGTAACCAAACGTTCACTATTAGTGCACTCCCATCGTTAAGATGTTGAAAATTCTAGGCTAGTCGGGATAATAAATTTGCTGTAGATTACCGAATGTGGATCTTTTGCATCTAAGGTTCTGGGTTTGCGTGACACGAAGTTGGTTGTGGACTGAGCCACCTCCATGTGACTCGTCAGTTCGGTTGATTGACTTTCCAAGTTTTGAATGACTTTCCAGTGGTTGCGGAGGATAGACGCATGCACTTTCGCCCGTTGAGTTCCGTGGGCCGAATTCTGCTCTTAACAAGTGCTGTGGGATTCGGTGTTACGAGTCTCTTAGCTCAGGATTCGTCCAGTACAGCCTCAAAGCCGGTAGCACCTGCAGACGCGCCGGCTTCTCGAATCGACATTTTTGCAGGCTACTCGTACCTGGCGCCACACGGCTCGGTTACGATTCCCAGTGGCGCTAACATCGGCATCAATGGTCCGGTGTCGTACTCGTCCATCAACTACGGTGCGATTGGGAGCTTCAACTACTTCTTCAACCGCTACGTGGGTGGACAGGTTGAATATGCAAATCATCCCGACGGGAACAACGACGGAGCGTCTACCGGGCAACTTGGCCTGGTCTTCCGTTATCCGACCGCCGAGATCACGCCATTCGTTCATGCAGACGCTGGATATGTAAGGCTGGGTGGTCCGTACAAGCAGCCGTACACCTATGGTCCTGCCCTGACAATTGGCGGCGGTCTCGACTACGCTCTGCCGTTCCTGGGTGGCCACCTAGGGCTGCGCCTCTTCCAGGCAGACTATGAATACTTTCATGCCAACTTCGGTCCTCAACCGCCATACCCAACCGGCGGCCGGGCGAACCTGAAGGTGGCGCGTCTGAGCACTGGGCTTGTGTACCACATGGGCAGCATCCTGCCGCCGCCTCCTGTGACCTACGCTTGCACCGCCGCCCCGTCTCCGGCGTATCCCGGCGACCCAATCACGGTCACCGGCACGGCGACAAATCTGAACCCAAAGAAGACAGCAACCTACAGCTGGACGGGCAACGAAGGGGTCAAGGTTACCGGTGACAATACCACTGGCGCCGTAGATACCACTGGCTTGAACCCTGGCAACTACACCGTGACCGGCCACGTCTCCGAGGGGCAGAAGGTTGGCCTCTTCGCGGATTGCACGGCGAACTTCACCATCAAGCAGTACGATCCACCGACGATTAGCTGCTCGGCGAATCCGACAACCGTTCAGCCTGGTGGAACGTCAACCGTCACCGCCCAGGGTGTAAGCCCGCAGAATCGGCCGCTGACCTACACGTTCAGTGCGTCGGCTGCACAGATCAGCGGAAGCGGCAACACCGCCACGCTGAGCACAACCGGTGCCCCTGCTGGTTCGATTACCATCACTTGCAACGTGCAGGACGACAAGGGACAGACGGCCACTTCAACGACCTCGGTCAATGTTGAAGCGCCGCCGCCACCGCCGGCTCCCAAGACGAAGACGCTATGCTCGATCAACTTCGATCGGGATACGAAACGTCCGGGTCGCGTCGACAACGAAGCCAAGGCTTGCCTCGATGACGTCGCTCTGAACCTGCAACAACAAACCGATGCCAGCGCAGTGGTGGTTGGTGAGGCTGCTTCCGGTGAGAAGCATGCCGACACCTTGGCTGCACAGCGGGCTGTCAATACGAAGGACTACCTGGTGACGGAGAAGGGCATTGATCCTTCCCGGATCTCTGTACGCACCGGAACACAGGGCAACAAGGAAGTAGAGAACTACCTTGTTCCTGCCGGCGCGACCTTCGACAGCGACATCCCAGGCACCACCGCGGTCGACGAGAGCACGGTAAAGGTTCAATCCAGAACCAAGCCCGCTCCTCGCCGTCACAAGAAAGCAGCCGCCCCGGCACAATAAGCGCTGTGGCAGCTATAACCGAAAAGGGTGACCGGTTGGTAATGGTCACCCTTTTTATTGTGCTTGACCCTGCCGGCCGTACGGGCGCACGGTTGAGTTCGGATAATCTCGGCCAACGAGCTTGCAGACTTCAAGCATCCAGATAGAGGGTTATGACTTCATTCATCGGGCGTACTCTCGCTTCCATTTCTCTCCTGCTCGTTCTTTCTCCTACTCAACCAGCTCTGGCTCAAATTGCGTCCTGGGTTCCGGTTGGACCCGATGGAGGGGATGGGCGTAGTTTTGCCGCTGATCCTTCGAATGCACAGCATCTATACCTGGGCACTACGAACAGCTGGGTTTATCAGACCGAAGATGGTGGCGCGAGCTGGCAGAGGCTGGCCAAACTGTCCAAGGGCGACGATCTGATTCTGGACAACATCGTGGTGGATCAATCCGACCCCAAGACGCTGATGGTTGGGGCCTGGATTCTCGATCATCCCGACGGCGGTCTCTTTATCAGCCACGATGCCGGCAAGAGCTGGACTGCGGTTGAAGCCATGAAGGGTCAATCGATCCTTGCTCTCACGCAAGCACCGTCCGATCCCAAGATCCTGATCGCGGGTACTCTGAAAGGCGTCTATCGCAGCGAGGACAGTGGCGTGCATTGGACCCAGATCACGCCCTTGGGCAGCATGGAGCTTCACGAAGTGGAATCCATCGCCATCGATCCCAAAGATCCACATACGATTTACGCGGGCACCTGGCACCTGCCGTGGAAGACCACCGACGGCGGCGCCAATTGGCACAACATTAAACAGGGTCTGATCGATGACTCGGATGTGTTCTCGATCATTATCGATCCCACTCTGCCCAGCGTCGTCTACACCAGTGCCTGTTCCGGGATCTACCGCAGTGACAACGGCGGCGAGCTTTATCGCAAGATGCAGGGCATTCCTATGACGGCGCGCAGAACCCGCGTCTTGATGCTGGATCCAACCAATCGGAACACGGTCTATGCCGGCACCACCGAAGGCCTGTACAAGACGCTTGACGGCGGCGTTAACTGGCGCCGCATGACCGGACCGGACGTGATCATCAACGACGTCTATGTCGACCCCAAGAACCCGCAGCATGTCCTGCTCGCGACCGACCGCAGTGGGGTTTTGGAGAGCGACGACTCCGCGGCAACCTTCAAGGCATCCAATACCGGCTTCTCCCAGCGCCAGGTTTCCACTCTCCTGGTGGATGCGAAAACGCCCCAGACCATCTTCGCCGGCGTGGTGAACGACAAGAGCTATGGCGGTGTCTTCGTTTCCAACGACGAGGGCGCCAGCTGGCGTCAGCAGAGCAGCGGCCTCCAGGGGCGCGACGTCTTCAGCCTCTCGCAAGCGGCGGATGGCTCCATCCTGGCCGGGACCAACGCCGGCATCTTCCGTTGGGATGGTACCAACTGGCAGCCAGACGGAAAGATCGTCAAGGGCCAGCAAAAGATTTCCTATGTGGTCCGCAAAGGCAAACGCGTCAAGACGGAAAAAACCGTGATGGTGCCCGGCGGCCAGATCGACGGGCGGGTCAGCGCTGTCGACGCTTCCGGAATCATCTGGTACGCCGCAACTTCGAGTGGAATTTATGCCAGTGCGGATCAAGGCATCTCCTGGGTGGGCGGCCCGGTGTTGGGGAAGACGGAGTTCCGCACCGTGGCGGCCGTTGGACCCGTGGTAGTGGCGGCGCAGCGAACCACGCTCTCTTTGTCCCAGGACGGGGGGAAGAACTGGCAGCCGCTGGTCATGCCGCAGAAGCTGACCTGGCTGCATGCCATCACCATGGCGCCGGATGGTGGCCTGTGGCTGGGTGGCCGTGAAGGCGTCTTCTACAGCGAAGATCATGGTCAGAGCTGGACAGAGATGTCGACCCTTCCTATCTCCGACATCAATGGGCTGAGTTACGACCCGGATCTAAAGCGCATCATTGTGACCTCCTGGGCCTCCAGTTGGATTCTGGCGGTTGACCCGGCGGATCGGACCTGGAAATTTTGGGACGCAGGCTGGAGAGTACACAATGTGCGCTCATCAGGGGGACGCCTGCTGGCGGCGACACTCTACAACGGAGTTGTGATAGAACCCCAAAAGGCCCCAGCAAAGATAGCCGTTGCTTCCAATCCGTGAGCATTTTCACTTCTGGTGTACACAGAGTGACCAATCCCGTCGCGGCTTTTCCTCAAGAAAAGCCGCACCTCGCTACGCTCGCCAGTACAGCGTAGAAGTGAAATGCTCTAGAGCATTTTCGCTTCTGGTGTACACAGAGTGACCAAATCCCGTCGCGGCTTTTCCCAAGAAAAGCCGCACCTCGCTACGCTTGCCAGTACAGCGTAGAAGTGAAATGCTCTA
>PLZN01000027.1 GCA_003152195.1 Acidobacteriaceae bacterium | reverse complement strand
GCCTCGGCTGCGCGCCCGGTGGCTGCTACCCGGGAGCAAACCGGGATCGTGCGTCGCCGCCTCGGCTTTCTGCACATCGCGCTCTTCTTTGCCTGCTGGGTCACGTTAATCTGTGGCCGTTTGGTCTGGCTGCAGGTGGTGCACTACAAGGATTTTGTCGATCGCGCCGCCAGGCAGCAACAACGTACCTTCGAGGTCGCGCCCCGGCGCGGCATTCTCTACGATCGCAATCTGCATGAGCTGGCCATGACCGTACTGGCCGACTCGGTGTACGCGGTTCCCTCAGAGATCGCCGAGCGGCAGGATCCAGAGGGTCAGGCCAAGCGTCAGGCGATTGCCAATGCGCTGGCCAAAGTGGTGCACACCGACCCCACCGACCGTTTTACTACGGCGCACCAGATTGCTGCTCGCCTGAACGCCTCGAGAAATTTCGCTTGGATCGCACGCAAGCTCGAGCCGGCGGAGATCGCGCGGGTGAAAGCGCTGAATCTCAAGGGAGTGTATTTCCAGAAGGAGTTCAAGCGCTTCTATCCCAACAGCCAGCTCGCCGCCCAGGTCTTGGGATACGTGGGCACCGATGACAATGGCCTGGGCGGCATGGAGCGCAAGTTCGACAAGGACTTGCACGGTGTTCCCGGCCGCATGCTCACCGCGCTCGACGCGCGCCGGCACGTCCTGGACAGCCAGGAGCGTGAGCCTGATCCGGGTGAAAGCCTGGTTCTGACCATTGACGAGAATATTCAGTTCATGGCCGAACGCGCGCTCGACGCCGCGCTCGAACGCACCCATGCCCTGAATGGCACGGTCGTCGTTCAGGATCCGCATACCGGGCAGATTCTCGCACTGGCCATTCGCCCCACCTTCAATCCCAACGACTTTCGCCACGCGACCACAAGTCTGCTCAAGAACCACGCGGTAAGCGATGTGTATGAGCCAGGTTCCACGTTCAAGCTGGTGACCTACTCGGCAGCACTTGAGCAAAAGGTCGCCAATCCCGACCAGATGATCGATTGCCAGGGAGGCAAGATTGAGCTGGCGGGAAGGATCATTCACGACAGCCATGCCAATGGCGTGCTCACCGTCGCGCAGGCTCTGTGGGAGTCGAGCGATGTGGCTGCGGTCAAGCTCGCACTGCGCATGGGCCCGGAAACGTTTAACAAATACGTTCGCGACTACGGTTTTGGTTCGCGCAGTGACATTGAGTTGCCGGCCGAGACGCGAGGCTTGCTCGCGCCAACCCGGCGCTGGTCAGGATCGAGCATCGGCTCGATCGCCATCGGGCAGGAGGTCGGGGTGACGCCCATCCAATTGGTAACCATGGTTTCCACCATAGCCAACGGCGGCGTTTACCTGCCTCCTCACATCCTGATGGAACATGCCGCGCCGGGTAGGCTGCGGCCAGCCGCGTTTCATCCCGAAGCAGAGCTGCCCGACCCGCTCCCATCAGGCGCGCACCGCGTGATCTCAACCATGACCGCCGCCCAGATGCGCAAGCTGATGGAGGGCGTAGTGCTGTTTGGTACAGGAAAGAATGTTGCGGGACTGAATGGCTACTCTTCTGGCGGCAAGACCGGTACTGCGCAAAAAATCGATGTGCTAACCCATCGCTATTCCAAGACGAAATACGTGGCCTCGTTTGTCGGCATCGCCCCGGTGAACAATCCGGCGATCAGCGTGGCGGTGATCATCGATTCCCCACAAGGGAACCACTTTGGCAACGCGAACGCCGCGCCGGTCTTCCGTGAGGTCGCGCAGGAAGTACTCGAATACCTGGGAGTGCCCCACGATACCAATCTCACCGCGCAGCCGGAGCTGGCCAAGGGGGAGGCAGAGCCGGAGCTGGATGACGCGCCATCGGACCACACCGGGGATCTCGACGCGCTCTTTGCGGAAGTGAACGATCTGCCGCCGGATGATCCGCTTCGCGGGAAGGAAAGTGGCCAGCAGCCAGTGCCTTCCGCGGCCAGCGAGCTTGCGCCGGGAGCGGAGCAGGCCCAGGCCGCGCCGCCGCCAACCGCAGTCGAGAAGATGCCAGGGAAGGCCATCCCAGAGGCTGCCAACCCGATGGGTGGCTCGCTGCCTTCGCCTCCTCCGATGCCTGCGCTTGGGCCTCCCGTGCCCGTGGCCGAGGCGAAAAACGAGACAGAGGATACCTCTTTCGAGGCTGAATCAGCCGCGCCCACCCGAGGCCATGGCATCGTAGTCGATGCCAACCGCCGGATCGGAGTTCCTTCTTTCGTGGGAGAGCCGCTGCGCACGGCGATCGAATCGGCGGGAACGGCCGGCTTGGCTCTGCAGATCGTGGGCAACGGCATTGCCCGTGAGCAGGTTCCCGCGCCCGGGACCATGGTGCCGCTCGGTACCGAGATTGTGGTCCGTTTCACCCGATAACCGGTTTGGATCAAGGGTGGGGAAAAGCAAACCGCAGGTCCCTCCACTTCGCTACCCCGGATTTCCTGTCGGGCTTGGTGGCGTTGGCGAACTTCATGCGGCTTTCTTTAAGGAAAGCCGCACACGCGGCGATGGCTTGCGCTGCGCAGTAGGAAATCCGGGTACGCTCCGGTCGGGATGACAATTTCTTTTAGGGATTAGAAAGGAGCTGCTTTCGGAAGTCAGGCTTTCCTGGCAAAGAAATTGTCATCCCGAGCAAACGACTT
>PLZN01000549.1 GCA_003152195.1 Acidobacteriaceae bacterium | reverse complement strand
AGAAACTCCAGGTGCGGCTTTCTAAGGAAAGCCGCATGAGGTTCGTTGACCCCACCAAGCCTTACAGGAAATCCGGGGGGATGGGGCACCCGCGGATTTGTTGCACTTCCGGCCAGGAACATCAAGCCCTGTTCTCCACTACATCGCCAAACAAGCCCGAATGAAACCGCGCGTATCTTGGCCTGCCTGAAAGACGCAATACAGGACAGGAAGGAACTCCGATTTAGGAGATGAGTTCAAAAATGAGAAAAATTATGGCAGGGTTCGTTCTACTTCTTGCGAGTCTGCACGCGGCTTCGGTGCTCGGGCAGAGCTCCAGGTATCCTCCGCCCAGCGAATATACGATGACGCCCGAAGCCGAGGTGGCATTGGCGAAAAGTGCGGCGCCTGAAAACGTTTCGTTGCATGCAACGGTCAAGATACTTACATCCTCCGGATTTAAGGTCGCTGCTGAGGGCGACAACGGCTTCGTGTGCATCGTCATGCGCGGCAGGGGCGCCCCGACGTTGACGCCTGCTCCGCGGCGGGACCTGGTGTACTACGCAAAGCTCGGAGCGCCAATCTGCTTCAATCCCCAGGCCAGCCGAACAGTCTTGCCGTTACAGCAGCTGCGGACCAAGCTCGGGATGGAAGGCAAGACCCCGGATGAGATTACGCAAGCTGTAGAGGCCGCTTATGCCAAGGGCGAGCTGCCGAAAATGGAGGCGGCCGCATTCGCATACATGTTCTCCGCCGGCCAGGATCTCGGACCCGGAGTTGGCCATTGGCATCCTCACATGATGGTGTATACCCCGTATTACGTGAACTCGATGCTGGGCAATAAGTTTCGAACAGAACTCAAAGCCAGCAATCCTGAACCTCACCCGATGACAACCGACCTTGGGTTAATAGCTTCTTCTTTCGATCTTTTTTGAGATGGGAGAAGACTCAGACAGCCATGCGATGCGAGCCTTTGATCTGGATGGACGGCCGTTTGGAATTTTTTATCCACAATGACTTTGCGTATCTAAGCTGCCTTCGCGCGGCAACATCGAGATCCTCAAGCTGCGCGCATGGAAGATGGAGAGTGCATGCGGCTTTCCGAAAAGAAAACCGCACGCGGTTGCCCTCGGCTAGTGCCACGCTGTAGGAAATTCCGGTCCTGCGCGAAGGCTTCGCGCGCCAGACGCCATCGGCCGAAATTCCCCACAACTCTGAACAGTACTCCGCAGCGAGCAATGCGCTCTCTACTTCCGCGTACTTTCGAATAAGAACCAGGAGCGGCGCTGCGTTTCATCGATCCAGTTCTCAAGCAGACTCGCCGTGGCCACGTCACCCGCATCATCACAGAGCGCGTGCGTGGCACGCATGCTCAGAACCAATGCCTGGTTGTCCTGGCGAAGTTCGCTCAACATGTCGACGGGCGTTACATAGTCGGCATCGTTGTCCGCCAGGCGCTGCAAGCGAGCAATATGGCCGATGGAGCGGACTGTCGTACCGCCGATCTTGCGCACACGCTCGGCAATATCGTCCGTCATTGCAAATATCTGATCGCCGTGTTCGTCGAGCAGGAGATGGTAGTCGCGAAAGTGAGGACCGCTCATGTGCCAGTGAAAGTTCTTGGTTTTTACGTAAAGCGCGAATGTGTCTGCCAGCAGAGCATTGAGCGCTCCTGTAATGTCTTTGACCGCTTCCGGTTCAATATCTGAGGGAGTCTTGAGCGGAGCCTCCCGTCGGGCTAAAAGCTCACTTTTACTGGTCATGGTCATTCCTTTCTGTTTTGTTGCGATGTATTCATCTGTGCGATGCACGATCGGTCGGTTTAGATTCGACGGTACAAGTTTTATGCTATCGGCGCCGCGGAGAAAGCCACAATTAAATCTTTGTCCGCATGTTGAGCATGCGCAGGGTCAAACATGGCAACCTGGTTCTAGGCGGGCCACCGTCAAATCATCGCGCCCTGCAGAGCTGCTCCGGCTGCGACCTCGTCGGAAGGTTGAATCTGGCGGCATGAGTCCCGCTTGATGAGCTCGGTCGGCACCGTAACCTGTTGCGGCTCCAGGCCCGGATTGGCAATGCGGTTGAGTAAGAGTTCCACCATTTGCTTGCCCAACTGCTCAGGAAACTCCCGTATCGTGGTCAGGGTCGGATACAGCCAGGAGCCAACCGTATCGTCGCAGCCCACCACGCTGACATCGTCCGGAATATTCAGGCCGCTATCTCGCAGTCCCTTGCAAACGCCGTGTGCGGTCTGGTCATTGCCGGCAAAGATGGCGGTAACCGGTTCGCCCCTGGCCAGCAAAGACTTGGTCCCAAGATAGCCGATCTCGGCCTCATTTTCTGAATCGACGGTGCTGTGGCGCGGCGCCAGCCCGGCTTCCTCCATCGCACGTTTGTACCCCGCGAAGCATCGCGCGAACCATGGCAAACCGATATTGCCCACAAACCAAATGTGGCGGTGGCCGAGACCAATCAGGTATCGGGTCATGTCATGGCCACCTTGTATGTCATCAGAGAACACAACATCGCATTTTATGTCCGTGGGCTCGCCCATCACGTTGTTGCCCAGGACCACAAACGGAACGCCCTTTTGGATCAGCAATTCGAGAAGATTGGCGGAATTGGTTCCGGCCAGAATCACTCCCCGCGCCACATCGTGGCGTTGCACGACCTTCGGCAAAGGGAGTTCCCTGGGGGGAACTTGCGCCGGATAATTCAGAGACTGAAAGAGCAACTCCCAGTTGCGAGAGGCGCAGTACGCTTCCGCGCCAAGAAGAATGCGGGAATGGAAGGCGTGCTGCATGGCCCGGTTACTGAGCACGAAAACTAATGCTTTGGTCTTGTTCCGCTGAGAAAAATCGATATCCAGATCCGCGGCAGCCGCCAGCACAATTTTTTGGATGGCAGGGTCCACGCGATTGCTGCCATTGAGAACCCGCGAAACCGTGGCCATGCTCACATTCGCGGCGGAGGCGATCTCTCGTAGCCCCAACTTGCTCTTCTTGATAGGCGCGTCACTCATGCTGGTCCACTAAATGATAGCTCGTGGTCAGTAGTTAAGAAAAGTTTCTTTTTACTCTTGCAATTTTTCTCTTGCATTAATTTTTTTTCACGTTAATATCCAAACATTCAAAGGGGTCTTCCCAAGATTGCCCCTCCCCCGAATGAACTTGCTTCCCGGCCGGATCGAGCCTAGGTCCGGCCCCCTTGTAGTGCCCCCATGACCGATCACCGGAACGTCTTCGAGCTCTTTGCGGGCGTTCCGTTTGGACAATGCAGGCGCAAGTAACCACCGAAAGCTGTGCCAATAGCCTCTCGGGCGCCCTCTCGATCGTTGTTCGATGAGTTGAGAGACGGGCCCGGGTGCGTTTCCCACCAATAGGGCTAAGCAGACGGGCTCCCAAAGCAAACACTTAGGAGGCAGGATGAAAACCACCAAGCGAAACCGGATCTCACGGAGTTGTGCTTCTCTGGCGGCCCTAAATTTGCTGCTCGCGGCGCTGTGGAGCGCGCCGGCGGTGGCGCAGTTCACCACGGCGCAACTCAGCGGCATTGTGACGGATAACGCTGGTTCCGTGGTGGCAGGCGCAAATGTTACGGTTCAGGAGGTTCAGACCGGATACAAGCAGACGGTGAAGACCAGGACTGCGGGCGAATATCTCTTTCCCAGCCTGCCGGTTGGAAACTACGAGCTCACCGTAGATATGACCGGCTTCTCCTCCTATGTGCAGAAGGGCATCGTCCTGACAGTTGGGCAGGCCGCGAGCCGAAATGTCGCCTTGCAGGTAGGCGCGGTTTCCGACCAGGTAACGGTTACGGCCAATGCTTCGCTGGTGACCACGGACTCTCCCACCGTGGGCTAGCTTATCAACCAACAGAGCGTCACGTCGTTACCTCTGAATGGGCGGGCAGTGCAACAGTTGGTGTTTCTTATTCCAGGCGCGACCAATGTGACGGCGCAAAACTGCGGGGGCAATTGCGAAGGAGGCACTTTCTCCAGCGAGCAATATGCCAAGGTGAATGGCGGCGGGTCGAATGGGATCTCCTACCTGCTGGATGGCGTGGACTTCACGACACCTACATTAATACCAACCTGCCGTTTCCTAATCCTGACGCGGTGCAGGAATTCAACGTGGATACAAATAACATGAGCGCCGCTTACGGCAATGCGCCGGGGGGAATCGTAAATGTAGTCACCAAGTCCGGGACCGATCACATTCACGGGAGCGCTTTTGAGTTCATCCGCAATTTTGCGCTGGATGCCCGAAACTATTTCGCCACATCTCCCGATCCGCTCAAGCAGAATCAGTTTGGGGGCAGCGTCGGCGGTCCGATCCTGAAAAATCGGCTATTTTATTTCGGATCATACCAAGGCACGCGCACCAGGACGGCCTCGCAGGGACAGATTCAATTTTTGCCGACCGCCGCGGAACGGCAGGGTGATTTCTCTGATTTATTGCCCGCCACGCAGTTGGCCGATCCGAATACGGGAACACCTTTCCCCAACAATCAAATCCCAACCACACGCTTGAGCCCAGTTGCGCAGTATCTATTGCAGCATGTTCCGCTGCCGAATGGACCCGGCCGCCAATTCTCCTTTGGCGGGGCGGCCCTGGTGCAGAACACTGATGAGTACCTGGCGAAGACGGATTACAACGTCGGCAAACACCACTTGAGCGGCCGCTATTTTCAGATCAATTACAGCGCGCCGATTGTCACGCCGCCTTCCACCAACATCCTGGAAATCAATACCAATCCTGCGGCATCGATTAAGCTGCGGAACATCAGCGTGGTGGATCTCTACACCATCTCTCCCACGTTCTTCTTGAGCAGCTATTTCGGGTACACCCGCCAGAACGGGCTTTCGCTCTCCAACATACCCTTCAACATGGCCGATGCCGGGGCCAACGTCGCCCAGCCGGCCAGCCTTCCAGGTGGAAAGGGCCCAGGGATGGACGTCGATGTCTCCGGTGGGCTCACCATCAGCGGCAGTCATTATGGAGAGTTCGACCGCGGCGGCCAATCCCTGCGCGAGATCGGCACTGTGATCAGGTGCAAGAATGCCATACAGTTTGGCGGGGAATTCTTGCGCATCACTGTTCCCATGGCCAACCAATACGAGCAGGACGGTATTTTCGGATTCTCCAACAGTCTTTCCGGCGACAACACGGCGGACTTTATGCTCGGAGCCATGTCCACCTTCACGCAGGCAGGCGGACTCTTCCTTAACTTCACCGGGATCAATTGGAGCACGTTTGTTCAGGACGATTGGCGCATCACCCCCAGGCTCACTCTGAGCGCGGGCCTGCGATGGGATCCGTTCTTTCCTTACAAGGACAGCCTGGGGCGCGTAGCCTGTTTTGTGCCGGGGGCGCAGTCGACCCGCTTTCCTAACGCACCGCAGGGGCTGCTCTTTGGCGGCAGTAATCGTGACGCGGGGTGCCCACAGGCCTCCATCTTCAACAACCCCTTGAATTTTGGACCGCGCCTGGGATTCGCATCCCAGCTGACTTCCGATGGGAAGACCAGTCTGCGTGGCGGGGCCGTCTACTACTTCGAACCTCCGAACACGGTTGCATCCCAGGATGTTGTTGGCATTCCCCCCTTCGCCCCAATCGTCAATCTGACCGACGTGAGCCTGCCGGATCCTTATGGAAGCGCGGGTGTCACCAATCCCTTCCCTGCGCAGGTCGGCCCGACCAATTCCCGGCCCTTCGGCCACCTTTCCGCAGGATATTGGTCTTGTCCCTGCCTTCGCCCGGCACTTCCAGCTTCCCATCGTGCTGACGTGGAATCTAACCATGGAGCGGTCGCTCGGGCAAAGCTGGCTGCTGCGCGCAGCCTACATGGGGAGTAACGGAACGCGGCTGAACGGTACCGGCGATCAGGAGGCCGGGCTGCTGCAGGTGAATCCGGCGATCTACATCCCCGGGCAGTCTACCGAAGCCAATACGCAGGAACGGCGAGTTTGGCATGCCGATTCCCCCGCGGATGTCATCTGACTTTCAGGCTGGGAAAGGGTTTATGGGAACGCTAAATAGTCGGGTCACTTACTTCACCTCAGGGACCGTAAAGCTGGAGATTCACCCAGATAGGAAAGGCGCTGGCGCGGCTGCAGCGCGTGCGGCAGCAGAAGAGCTTCGCCGGTTAGACCAACTGGACAAAGACATTGGAGTCATCTTTGCCACCGGCGCCTCACAGTTCGATACGCTTGAGGCGCTGACCTCGATTCCTGGCCTGCCCTGGAATCACGTGCTGGGCTTTCATCTGGACGAGTATGTGGGACTAGGGGAAGACCATCCAGCTTCCTTTCGCCACTATCTGCGCGAGAAGTTGACCCAACGCGTGGCGATGCGCGAATTCTTCGAGATCAACGGCAGTGCGGACGATCTTGACGCGGTATGCCGCGAATACGTCAAGGCGCTGCACCGCGCCAACCCGCAACTCTGTCTGTTGGGCATCGGGGAAAACGGGCATTTGGCATTCAACGATCCCGCCGAAGCCGACTTCAACGACCCGGAAGCAATGAAGGTGGTCAAGCTGGACCTGGTGTGCCGGCAGCAACAGGCGGCGGAGGGGTGGTTCCGAAGCTGGGAAGAGGTGCCGGAACGCGCTCTCACGCTGACCATACCGACGTTATTCCGGATACCGAAATTAATCGTCTCGGTACCCGGCGGCCGCAAGGCGCAAGCGATCCGCCGCACTCTCCAGGACCCGATCACAACCGATTGCCCCTCGACCCTTCTCCGCACCCATCCGGACGTCACGATTTATCTGGATACTGATTCCGCGGCTGAATTGAACAGCGTCTCGGTACGACCTTGAAGTACGTGTACAAATAGCCAGGAGGTGGATGGTATGCCGGAAAACGCCAGGGAAGGGATCGACCGCCGCACGTTTGTTAAGCAGGCTGGAGGCGCGATGCTGGCCGCGGGGATGGATGCCCGGTCGTATGCGCGCGTGCTGGGAGCAAACGACCGCATTCGTTTAGGCCAACTCGGCTGTGGCGACCGCAGTCAAGGTCATGTTCACATGACCAAATTGGCGGCCAAACAGATGCCGGTGGAGACGGTTGCGGTTTGTGATCTCTGGACTTCGGCGCGAGAGCACCGGGCGGCCCAGGTGAAGAAAGCGTTCAACCTGGAACCGCAAACCTATAAGTACTCCGAGGAGATGCTGGCCCGTAAGGATATCGACGCGGTGATGATCGCCACGGGTGACTTCCAGCATGCCAAGTTATGCATCGAGGTGGTGCGGGCGGGCAAGGATTGCTATGTGGAGAAGCCGTTCGCCAACGTGCTCTCCGAGGCCATCGCGGCGCGCGATGCCGTCAAGCAATCCAGCCAGATTGTCCAGATGGGCACGCAGCACCGCAGCCAACCCTACCCCTTGGCGGTGCGGGATATTATCCGCTCCGGGCGAATCGGCAAAGTTGTCCATGTGGAGCAGGAATGGAACACGAATGAGGGCCGCTGGAGGTTCAAGCCGGAGGATACGGGCCAATCCCCCGAGATGCTGATGGACGTCAACCTGGAGTGGAAGCAATGGCTCTACGGCCGAAAATCACAACTCCGGGAGGAAGATACGGACTGGAATCGGTGGTTGCTGGGAAAACCGCATCGTCCATTTGATCCTCACGTGTATCTGGAATTTCGCCTCTATAAAGATTTTTCGTCTGGAATCTTCGATCAATGGCTAAGTCATGGCTCCGACATGGTCCATCTTTGGATAGATGAGGCATATCCGGAAAGTGTCATGGCCACGGGCGGAATCTTCACCTGGAAAGATGGACGCGAGAACCCGGATATCTGTGTCGCCGCGATTACCTATCCGAAGGGAATTCTCTATACCTATAAGACGATGTTCAGCAACAGCTATCGAAGCTTCTCCCGGCTCCACGGGCGCGACGGCACCATCGAGAATTATGGGGGCGAAGGTGCGTCCCTGTTTTCTGTGACCCGCGAAGGGGGGAGAAAAGAGTATGACCCGTACGACGT
>PLZN01000234.1 GCA_003152195.1 Acidobacteriaceae bacterium | reverse complement strand
CAACAATTCCGCAAACCCAAGGATTTCACCTGGAGACGACCGGAATACTAGGGGACAGGAAGATGTGAAAAAATCGACAACCAAATGTGGACCGAGTTCGGCCTTGAAAAAAATAGCACTAGGATGCCCTATAAGCGTTCGCTGGGGCGGCGGCATACATTTTGCATCAAGCTAGAAACCTCGCAATTTCAGCCAAATCAATTTTTTCACATCTTCCAGACGAAACGTAACCCGGCTCTCAACTGAAGCCTTGCGTGCGCAAGGCGAATTCCACTCTTCGAATAGGTCGGCGTTTCCCGAATGCACGCCCTATGCCTCCCTTAACGGGCTCGGTGCTCATGGCCTGCGTTCGCCCAAAGCCGAAGAGCTCCCGCTTGCTGTTGGTGGCTTCGACCACTCCATCTGACACAAACGTCAGCCGATCGCCCGGACACAGCAGGTACCTCGTTTCCGTGTACGCGAGCTCGGCCACGAGACCCAGCGGCAGGCCGCCTGCGAATGGCCACTTCTTCTCCGTTGAGATAGGGCGCCAGATGGCCGGCGTATGAACATGGCTCCATCTTCTGCGATGAACGCGGCACAGCAGGTTACAAAGCCGCTTACATTGCCATAGAGCACGCGGTTTAGATGCGTCAGATCTCTGCCGGCTGGCGCATTCTCTGATCGCGCAGCGCTCCGACAATCGTGCTCACGGTCATGGCAGCTTTCAATCCCTTGCCGCTCACATCGCCGACTACGACGAGCAACGACCCATCCTCTCCCGGCAATATCTGGAAGAAGTCTCCCCCCACTTCGCTCGCGGGAAGATAAACGCTTTCTACCAGAAAACCTGGTGTGGCCGGAATCAGCAACGATTGCACATTGCGCGCGGCCTCAAACTCCGTCGCATACCGTTCTGCCTGACTGCGGGTACGAGTGAAGCGGTTGACCAGGATGGCAAGCATCGCGATCAGAAATAAAAATTTGGCCAACACCTCGGAGTTCACACGGAACGGGTCAGACAATAGCACAAAATTGGTCTGTTCCCCACGATGCTGCCATCCGAACTGGAACGTGGTCAGAATGAGAATTCCCATGATCCGGTTGCCGTAAACCAGCAGCACAGGGGCCAGCAGCAGCCGTGCATCTACCAATTTCTCCCGCGCGCGCTGGAGCAAAAGAGAGACAATCCAGAGAATCGCCGGCAGAATCGTGAGCACCCGAAATACATTCATCGCTGAAACCGCGAAGTGCTCACGCGCGGTGGGCAGAGAATACAGCAAATTTCCAAGGATGCTTAGCAGTATACCGGTGACTGCGGCATATAAGAGCCAGGTGCGACGCCCCCGCAGCAACACATAATAAAAAGCGATGGAGACGATCAAGCCAAGGTTCAGGAGAAAGTCGTCATACCTGCGGTAGGCCGCCAATTCCATCGGATACGGCGAAGTTTGACGACAAATGTAGAGCGTCTGCTCCGCTGCTTCCACCAACAGCACGCAACCGAATCAAATGTACTCCCAATCTTCGCGGCGGAAGAGAAAAAGAGAAAGCGATACCAGCGCGCCCAGGGACGACAGCACAACCAGGAAAGAATATTCGCCCGAGTATCGAAGCTGGGCGTTGAGAAGAGATTGGTGCTGTGCCTGGATCAAACCGGTGGCCCCAATCATAGTTGTTCCTTGCGGACCCCCGCTGCGATAGGCACCATATAGAGGCCAGTGCCATACCCTGATGGCGAGTGAAAGAGTGCGCGGGTTCGCCGTGGAGGGTGTGGATAGCGCAAAAACGTTAGACTGGCAGGGCCCCGCGGAGACAACTGGGTGTGGCGGCATCCCGCCACATTCACCAACCAAACGTCCGTCAGAGAACACTTGATAATTTGTCCGGATTTCCGCCGGCATCAAGGAGATGCTGCCCATCCCAGCTGGGATAACAACACGGAAGCGGTACCACGCAGTGCCGCCGTAGCCTTTGTAACCCTGGGTAGACCAGCTTTCCTGCGAACGCAGGAGTGGCCATTGTGAGTCGTCAAAGCCGGGGTCGGACCACGACGGATCGTCTCCCGTATGAAAGCGCCATAGGCCGCCGAGCGATGCGATCGGCTGTCTGTCTTTGTCCAGATCGAAGGTCTGTGCCTGAAGCGCGGGACACAAGACCAATAAAAATAACAACCCAACGATGTGCGGCCTCTTCATGCAACGGCCCTCTGCAGGTTAAGGGTACCAGTGTAAGGAGACGAGATCGTTTACGGCTGAGCGCCACTTGAAGAATACCAGGGGACAGAAGAATACCAGGGGATCAAAGCCAGGGGGGGATCGCCCTCAGCGCCCATCGCTGCGCTGCAGCTACCGAGTTCGACAGCGCAACGCATTTCAAGACCGGTAATAACACGTCCGCTGGAACTCATCACAAACTGGTGGCGGGCTGCCGATTCGGGCCTGCATGGAGATCGTGGTTCTCAAGTAAAACCGGCGTCCCAGCAGACCCATTGCCTGGTCGATCGCGGCGCCAGGTTCCTTACGAGGCACGTGCGCTGGCCGCATCCTCGCCAAGGTTTGCGGATCGGTCGTGTTACGTCGCCATTACGGTGCCGATTTGCGGATCGGTCCTGCTCGGCTGTCCGGTTTCGAGATGACCTGCAAACTGTTGCTGGAAAGCCGGATCGGATTCGACCGAGAGGACCAGGCTGTACCAGCCAGAGAGCTTCTCAAGTGACCAGAATCGGTCGAAGACCTCACCTCGCTCGACGACCCGCGTCACGATCTCGTTGTCATAGAGATTCCGGACCCGCAGCTCAGAGGATGCGGGGCCGAGATTCTGCGCTTGCAGGGTAATGCCGCCCCGCGCGATGTCGTACACAATAACGCTTTGAAGATTGGCGCTGGTTTTGCTGCCTAACTGGCCCTTGTAAGCGCGGAAGAAACCGTTCGGACCATAAACAGAAAGATCGTAGACCACCGCGCCATGGCTCGCGAACTTCCAACTGTCCACGATCTCAGCCTGTGGCTGGACAGTATAGGTCCAAGGACCCGCAACCGTATTACCGGATCGCACCTGGAACACCGCAGTCTGACTTCCGGAATTTGCAAAGCTAATCTTGAAAGCACCAGCGGTGCAATCCGCATCGCCGTAGGCATTGATTGAATAGGGAAGGCCGCAGGCACGCCGCGTACCAGTCTCCTGCGACGGCAGGGCTTGCTGTTCGGGGGGTGCGGGCGAGTAATCCGGGTGACGATTATTGTCCGGTGGCGCGTAGGACGCAATGCCGGGCAGCGGGATTGCGGCAGCGCCACGGTTGGCAAAGTTAAATGCCGAGGTGAGGTCACCGGCAACCGCGGCGCGCCATGGAGTGATGTTCTTTTCGCCCAGCGTAGCGGGACCGAAACGCGCTTGAATGAAGCGGATCAGCGATGTATGGTCGAACACCTCCGAGTTGACCCATCCACCCGTGCTCCAGGGTGAAATGACAAGCATCGGCACACGCATGCCGAGACCGTAGGGCCCCGCAGGAAATTCGGAATTTCCCGCGAATATCTCATCGGTGAGTTCCACTGTGGATAAGCCCTGGGTCCTCGTCTGGGGCGGAGTTGGCGGAACCACATGATCGAAGAAGCCGTCATTTTCATCATAGGTAAGGAAGAATGCGGTCTTGCTCCAAACCTCAGGATTGGCGGTCAGGGCATCAAGGATTTGCGAGACGTACCAGGCGCCGTAGTTTGCCGGCCAGTTCGGGTGTTCACTGTAGGCCTCGGGAGAGACAATCCAGGATACCTGCGGGAGATTGTTGCGAAGAATGTCCTGGCGGAAGAGATCAAAGAGTGACCCGCCGGCGGAGATGTTGGTGCCGGTCCTGGCATTCTGATATAAGGGGCTCCCGGGTTCCGCCTGCTGATATTGCTCGAACAGGAGCAGCGAGTTGCAGCCGTAATTGCCGGCATAGGGGTCGGCCAGGTCCCATCCCCAATCGTGATCCGCATCCAATCCTGGCCCCTGATCCTGATAAATCTTCCATGAAATGCAGGCCTTCTCCAGCTGCTCGGGGAAGGTTGACCAACTGTAGCCACCGTCAGCGTTTTCGAGAGCCGGGCCGCCGCCGGTGCCGTGATTGCCAGTCCATCCGGTCCACATGTGATAGCGGTTCGGATAGGTGGGCCCGAGGAGTGAGCAGTGATAGGCGTCGCAGATGGCGAATGCATCGGCCAGCGCGTAGTGAAACGGGATATCGGCGCGCGTGAGATGCGCCATGGTGACCGGGCCCTTGCTCGGCACCCAACGATCGTGGTTCCCCACGTTCCAGGCGTCATGCGTGGATGTCCAGTCGTGCGGGAGATCTTCAAGGAACTGCAGGCCGAGATCTGGAGCAGGCGGGTGAAAGGGAAGAATATAACCGCCACTGCTATCGGGTTGGTACCAGACCGGATTGCCGGAAGGCAGAGAAACGGCTCTTGGATCGGCAAAGCCGCGCACCCCGTCCAGGGTGCCGAAGTAATGATCAAACGAGCGGTTCTCCTGCATCAAGATGACGATGTGTTCGACGTCCGCGATGCTGCAATTGTGGTGGTTCGGACGGATCGACAGGGCCTTGGCAATACTCTCCGGAAAAGTGGCAGCGAGCGCGGCGCTGCCTAGCGACTGTAGGAATGAACGTCGGTCCACTGCCATTGATTCGTTGAAACCTCGAGTGGGCGTTCTGGGAACGAGCTCTACGACGATTGCCTGATCGCTCTATCGGCCACGCCGGTGCCGGCATCTGGGTTGTTGCAAATTGAGATCGGAGGTTACAAATATCAGCAGGACGCTGGGGCGGGGCCTTCACCGCACCGATGTAGTCTTCCGCGGCATTTTGCAGAGCAACGAGATGGAGTAAGAAGGGCCGATCCGCGACGTGCATGTAGTGACTTTCGCTGCAAAGGCGTTCCATTCGCGCGCGGAGAATTCTGGGAGGTCTTATCCGCACGGGAGGAGGCGGCAGTGCAGATCCTTACGCTGCGGTCCCACGGCACGCCGGGACAGGCGGGATGACAAAGGGGAGAGTGGCCTGACGAAAACGTGCTAGCTACTTTGCCGTCTTATTCTCGAACAAGAACAGTCCGCTTTTGCCGCCCACCGCGAAATCGAGATCTCCGTCTCCATCAAAGTCCGCGACTCCGATCTCGATGCCGCCCCCAGTGCGGCCGCCGTAATCGATCACATGCTTGACCCAATCGACCGTGTGGGAAGCCGGATCGAGTAGCCGCTCGTACCAATAGACTCCCAGCGGCTCGCGTTCTCCGGGATCATGTCCGTTGTGCGCCATGTAGCGCTTTCCGGTCAACAAGCCGAAATTTCCTGTTTTTCGAAAATCCACAAGCATCACCGCATGCGCTTGCGACCAGCTGTCGTCAATCACATGCTTGACCCATTTGCCATCACTGGTGTGCTCAAGCCAGAAAATGCCGTATCCGTGTGCCATCGAGGACACAATATCTGGCCGGCCATCGCCGTTCACGTCGCGTACGTACATAAAGCCGAGCGCGTCCTCGAAATTCCAATCCGGATGAAACGTCCAGTTCTTCTGCCGCGGATCGGCGGGAGCCTCCAGCCAGCCCCGCGGAGTCAGGATATCGTTGCGGCCGTCCCCGTTTACGTCGCCAACGCCAATACCATGACCGTAGCTGTGGTCGCTGACAATGTGCTCCACGATTCCGCCGTGCTTATCTCGCTCGTACCAGGCAAGGGGACGATTGTCTCCGAATTGCGGCAGTATCTCTTCGGCCTTGCCGTCGTTATCAAGGTCAACCAGAAAGGAAAACTCGATGGGCGATCCGGTTGCGATGGGATGTTCTTTCCACATCTCGCCCGTTCGTCCGGGGTTTCGCCACCACGCTAGCTTCTTGGTAAACCATCCTGAGGTGACCAGGTCCACATAGCCGTCCCCATCCACATCCAGGGGCAGCGTCGACAGATCGTCGACGTAATTGTTGGTGTACTCAAGCTCCCGGAAATGGTGCTTGATCCAGCGTGGCGCTTCATACCAGTACTCACCTGACACCAGGTCGAGCTTTCCATCGCGATTGATGTCGGCGAAGACCGCGGTTTCTGAAGCTCCGAGGTCGATGGTGTGTTTCTCAAAAGGGATCTCGCCGGGCCGGCTGGCAGACCGTCCTGTTGCACACAGAAAAAGCAGAGCGCAGGAAGCAATGGTTCTGCTGATCGAATATCCACTACGAAGCATGCACGATCTCCTCTTGCTTGCGCCTTTCAGTGTTCCGGAATGGTGGATGCGGGAAAAGCTGCAAGATAGGTGTTGCCGTTGTAGCCAAGCTCTTGCAGTAAGCCGATGCGGGAGGTGTAATAGCCATCCGCGGTCAGGTTCTTGATCGCGGTAAAGAATGCAGCATCGCCCCCGGCTGCGCTTTCGCTGAGCGAGGTAAGGATTTCGACCTGCTGCGCTTCCGTCAACTGCAGGAAGGTGCTGGTGGCAAACCTGGATTGACTCGTTTGGTCTAAGCGTAGTAACCCCTCGCGAACAATGAGCTGTAGTTTCGGATCTTCGTTCACGACAAGATCGATGTATTCTGGAACGCCGGCGGCCGCGGCGCCAGGAGTTTCGGTCGGTGGAATGATGAGGTCCGTCAAGCGGGCGATCACCGGCATCTGCATCTCGGTGAAGAACCGCGGCTCAAACGGCGCGCCCGGCTGGGTTTCCTGCTGTGTTGCGTGTCCGGGTGGATGGACGTGCTGACCGTACAATTCGTTGGCCGAAAAGGGGAACGCGCAGGTGACACCGACGGCTCCGATAATTTTGAGGGCTTCGCGCCGGCTTTTCATGCGATCTCTCCTTTGCGAAAACGATCACTGATGTGATCGGCGGTACGGGTTGCCAGGGCCATGATGGTCAACGTCGGATTCTTTTCCGAAGCGGAAGGGAAAACGCTGCCATCCACCACATAAAGATTGGGGACGTCGTGGGTTCTGCAAAATGCATCGACGACCGAGGTGCGCGCATCGCTCCCCATGCGGCAACCGCCCAACTGGTGATTAAAGGTGGGCTCCTGGAAATTAGAAACAGAGAGAACTTGNNCCCTCTGCAGGATTTCGACGGATGCCTTGTTCATGGCCTCGTATATCTTTCTTTCGTTTTCCTCTTGAACCGCTGTCGCCTTCACCTTGTACAGCCCGTACTCATCTTTCTCAGTCTTATCTAATTGGATAAAGCTCTGTTGATTGGGGATCATTTCGCCAAAGCATTGGAAACTGACGTAAGCCGGAAAGCGTTGCTTGACGGACTGCTTGTAGGCGGCGCCAAAGCCCGGGACTTCCCGCGCCCATCCGGTGGTACGGCGAATACCGGTGTAAATCTGTACGCCGAAGCTGCGGGCGTAGTCTCTTTTTTGGGTGTGCATGTAGGAGGGCAAATAGGCATGATCAACGTAACCCTCGTCATTCACAACCGGCCGCCCGATCATCTCAGTCAAAAAACCTTCCACCCCCGAGTTGAAGTGAGGAATGAAGTTGCGGCCGAGTTGGCCACTGGAGTTTGCCAGCCCTTGCGGATAGAGTCGCGACACAGACATAAGGAGTAGCCCTACGCTCTGCACGCAGGCACAAGCAACGGCGACGCAACGGGCGCGGATTTCGCCCTCCTTGCCGGTGACCCGATGAAGATAACGAACTCCGGTTGCGCGGTTTTCCTTGGAGACCATGACCTCGCGCACAACCGAGTTGGGGAAGATGGCGAGGCGGCCGGTCTTCATGGCAGGTGCCAGGTGGACGTCGGCGGAGTTGTACTTGGCCGCTACGTCGCAGCCCGCCATGCAGTTTCCGCAATAGTGGCAGGCAGGCCGCGTTTGGGTCGCCCTGGTCAGCGTGGCTTTTCGCGTGTGAATGATGGGTATGCCTAATTCCTTGCCACCGCGCTGGAGCAGAAGGTCTCCCAGTTTCAGAGGCGGCGGATCAAGGAATATTCCGTCCGGAAGATCTTCCAGGCCGTCACGGTTTCCGCAGACGCCGACTTCCCTTTCGATCCGGTCATAGTAAGGAGCCATGTCGGGATAGTCGATCGGCCAATCGGCTCCCGCTCCGTCGATGGAGTACCCTTTGAAATCACGATGACTCAGACGCAGGGCCACGGCGTTCCATAGCATCGTCTTACCACCGACGCCTCGAGCGCGCTCCGAGGCAAAGCCGGACTTGCCTGGTTTCATGGTGGGGATGTGGCGGTTAGCAAAATCGAACGGAAGCGCATGGGTGTTGAAGTCAGTGCGGGTATTCACGGGTGGGCCGCCCTCCACCACCGCGACCTTGACCCCGCGTTGCGCTAGATGGGCAGCAAGGGTGCCTCCGCCGGCGCCTGAGCCAACGATGCACACGTCAAAGACACTGTTTGGCATTTAACCCTCGCTCCATTGCGGACGCGATCATCATACGTTTCCTCCTATGGCTTGACTACCGTTCCGTCGATGGTGCGGTCGGTTGGATAAGCTCCGCCGTCCTTGATCGGTCCCAGGGGATTTTTTGCTGCCAGCTCCTCGTTGAGGTCGACGCCGAGACCCGGCTTGTCGCTGCCGTAGAGATAGCCTTTGCGGATTTCTCCCATGCCGGGGAACATCTCATGCACGATGGGCGGAAAATGGTTTTCTTCCTGGATTCCGAAGGCGCTGCTGGAGATGTCGACATGGTAGCTGGCGATCTGGTTGATGGGATCGTTTTCGCCGCCTTCCTGAAACGCCGTCCTGACGCCGTAGATTTCGCAGAGCGTGGTGAGCTTCTTGATGGGAGTGATGCCGCCCGTCGCGGCCACCCGGCAGCGAATGAAGTCGATCAGGCGGTCCTGGACCAGCGGGACGACTTCAAAGGGATGGGAAAAGACTTCGCCCACCGCCTGCGGGGTGGTGCAGATCTCGCGGATGTTGCGGTAGTACGCGATCTGTTCCGGGGGAAGGATGTCTTCGACGAAGAACATCTGCACCGGCTGCAGGCGGCGGGCGAGCTCGACCGCGTTCATCCCGCTTAAGTGCGAGTGCACGTCGTGCAGTAGCTTCGGCCCGAAGCCGGCCTTGGCGCGCAGGAACTCGAACAGAGGAGGGATGGCATCGACATACTGCTGCTCGTCAAAAGCGACCCCCTGGTAGCCGCCTTCCGGGCGATTGCCCTCGCCCTGCGCGGTGAATCCGCCTCCACCGTAGCCGCCGAGTTGGATGCGCACGTGGCTGAATCCGTTGGCGAGAGATTTTTGCAGGGTGTCCAGACACTCTTCTTTGGTCTTGCCCCCTTGATGGTCATAGACGGGAACGCCATCGCGTGCCTTGCCGCCCAGCATTTCATAGACCGGCATGTTGGCGCGCTTGCCCTTGATGTCCCACAAAGCCATGTCCATGGCAGAGAGCACGTTGTTGTTCACCGGGCCGTTGCGCCAGTAGGTGCGCATCTGGGCCGACTGCCACAGGTCTTCGATCCGGCTGGGGTCTTTGCCGATCAGCCAGGGCTTCAGATGATCTTCCAGAGCGGCGACCACGGCCATGGTCTCGTAGTTATTGTTGGCCGAACCAATGCCATACAGACCGGGCTCACTGGTGATGATCTTGAGGAAGATCCAACGATAGTGGCTGCCACCGTTGGTGGTGATGACCTTGACGTCCTTGATGGTGAGTGGGGGAAGCCCGGTGGATTTCCTGGCGATCTCCTGCGCGGTGGCGACAGAAATGAGGGGCAGCGAGACAACGGCCCCTTGGAGGAGTTCTCTGCGGTTCATCGTGGTGTTTCTCCGGTGGAGGTGCTGCTCCAGTACGATAGAGCATTTTTCCGATTGCGGGGATGTGGGCGTATTTCTCACCTCTGGTACGAAGAGTCCCGGCATTTGCCGGGAC
>PLZN01000469.1 GCA_003152195.1 Acidobacteriaceae bacterium | reverse complement strand
TCGACGTGGGCGATGATGGCGATATTTCGAATCGGCGTGCTCACGGGCGAGGAATTCCTATTCTTCCGGGTCGCGGAAAGACATTGCATTGAAATTGGTTAGCCTTGCGTTGACGTGCTGGCTGGAATGACAGGCAGGACTACCGGGCAATGCCCTTTTCTAGTCTAACAGCCTGTACTTTAAGGGGACGCCGGCCACCAGTGGGTACTGGATTGGGTAGGCAACGAAAGCTCTCGCAACCCGGCTATCCAGCCAAGCTCGGGTGCCGATGAGTCCTCCGGGGCCGCGCAATTGCCTCTACTGTGGAGCGGGACCCCGAACCACCTGGACGAAATCTCCCAGCCTGATCTGGCGGGCAAACGCCGCCTTGACGTCGCCGGCGTTGAGGTCAAAGTACTTCTTGGCGGCCACGATCGGCTCATCGAGAGGCAGGCCAATCACGGCCCGGCGCAGCAGACCCCCCGCCACCGCCTCTTCGCTCGATTCGCCCAGAGGGATCTGACGCAGTAGCAGGGCCTTTGCCAAGTGCAGCTCGTCGGGCGAAACGTCCTGGGTACGCATCTGATCGAGGTCGCGCTGGATCAACGCCCTGGCTTTGGAGACGTTCTCCGGATTGGAGCCATACTTGACCGTGTAGCTGGCCCTGGTCTTCGATGCCTCCATGCTGACGTCGACGTTATAGACGTAGCCGGCAACCTGGCGTAGGTCGTGGTAAAGCCGGGTGGCGTAGAAGCCGCCGCCCAGTACGTGGTTGCCCAGCTGGATAGGATAGTAATCCGGATCGAATCGGTTGAGATTCATCTGCTGCGCCAACACCACGGAGTCCTGCACCGCCTGCGGGTCGGGAACATTTACGGCGGAAGGCTTGTTCACCGGAACTGCAGCCAGGGTGGTATCCGGCTTGGGCCCCACGGCCTTCCACTCACCAAACCACTTGCCAATGACCGCCTTCGCTTCGCCGGGCGTGACATCGCCGATGACGACGATGGTGGTCAGGTCGGGACGTATGGTGGCGGCATGATATTGCTTCACGTCCTCCAGGTTGACATTGCCGAGCGTGGCGGGCGTCACCTCACGCAGCACCGGGTCACCAGACGGCAGCAATGCCAAGTCGATCGCGCGCGAGGTGCGGTAGCCCGGGCTCTTCAGGTTGCCGGCAACAAACTGTGAGGTCTGGTCTTTGACCACGGCAAAGGCTTCCGCCGGAAGCGCGGGATGAAGCTCATTGTCAGCCAACAACTGCACCCCACGGGAGAAGTTTTCCTTCAGCACCTGCAGGGAAAAACTATAGCCCGCGCTCTCGTTCGCGGCGATGTCGTCCAACGCCTTCTGGAAGGCAAGCCGGTCCAGCGTCTGCGTGCCGTAGGAGAAGAGACCTTCCAAAAGGTCGGAGACGCCGTCCCGTTTAGGAGGCGTCTGCAGATCGGAATTGTTCTTGACCTCGCCCATCACGCTGATGGTGGGACTCGTAAGATCGGACTTGACGATCAAGCGAAGTCCGTTGGGCAAAATGCTGTCGGAGGCGGCGATGTAGTCGGCCGGGACTTTTAGCTGGGAAAGAGCACCCGCGGCCCAGGCAGGAAGCACCACCGGCTTGGTGGGAGCAGAGGTCATTTTCTCCTCTCCTCCAAATCCCTTGGCGGATACCGCTTCGCCGGACGGAGATGGTTTCAAGGTGGCGGTGATCGAGTTTGCGCCCACCAGATATTGCTTGGCCACCCGGTTTACATCCGCTAAGGTGACGCGCTTGATGGCCTCGATGTCGTCGTCTGGAGAGTTGCGGCCTTCGGCGGCAATGGCCTCAGACCAGAGCGAGGCAAGACCGGGAATGGAGTTTCGTTGAAACTCCGCCGAGGCAATCTCACTGCGCTGGGCAGCATCGACCAAATCCTGGGGCACGCCTTTCTGCGCATAGTTTGCGAGAATTTGCCGCATCTCGTTGATTGCGCCCGTTGCGTCCACTCCGGAAGGCAGAGCCACCAACCCATAACCGACGCTGGCTTTGGGATAGGTTTCGGCCATTCCGAACTCCGCTGCCAGCGCCTTTCCCGCCGGCACCATGGCGTAGAGATCGCCTCGCTGGCTGGCCAGCACGTCGGACAAAATCTGGGCGGCGGCATAATCCGGCGAGCTGGTCCCCGGCATCCGATAGGCGATGAAGCCCAGCACATAGGGCAGATTGCTGTCGAGGGTAAAGGTCTCCGACTTGACCGGAGTTAGATCCACGGCCGGGTGCGGTGGAAGCGGATGATTGGGAATATCGCCGTACAGCTGCTTGACCTTGGCCATGGTCGCGACCGGGTCCACGTCGCCCACGATCACCAGGACTGCATTTCCTGGCGTGTACCACTTTTGATAGAAGTCCTTGAGCATGGCGCCGGTGGTGGCATCAAATGAGCTCTTGGTGCCCAAGGCATCATGGGCATAAGGCGTACCGGCAAACATGTCTTCATTCATGCGATCGAGAAACTTATAGGTGGGGTTGGAGAGGTCACGCGCCACTTCCTGTTCGATCGCACCTCTTTCGTGAGACCACTCCTCCTCCGAATCGTCCACGCCGCGCAGGCAAGCCGACTGCGCCTGGAGCGCAACATCAAGATCCGCGGCGGGGACAGTGGTGAAATATTGGGTGATGTTCTGCTGCGTATCGGCATTATCCCGGCCGCCAAGTTGGGCGTAGATGGCGGCGGTCTGGTCGGCCGTCATGCCCGTGCAGCCGCGAAAGGCCATGTGCTCCTCGGCATGGGCGGTGCCCGGGAAGCCGGCAGGGGTCTCATCACCACCGACGTTGAAATTCAGCTCGACCGTAGCCACCGGCGCCAGCGCATTGCGCACGATGACGACCTGCAGGCCATTCGACAACGTGGCTCGCGTGACCGAGCTGGGGCCGGGAGCGGCGTACAAAAAGGAGGCACAGGCGGTAAACAGGAACAGCAAAGGCAGCAGGGCTTTTAACTTCACTTCGATCTTCTCCATGCGAATTCTCGCGGGTAGAGCGTTTTCACAAATGGTGTAAGCGCAGCGACCGCGCCCGACGCAGGCGTTCCATCAAAGAACGCCTGCACATAGCCAACTCTACCCACATCACAGTATTTGTGAAAACGCTATAGCTATCGTTAGACGGCAGAAAGGCGGCCGGGTACCGTCCGGAAAGACCCTTCTACCAGTTTTGCACGGTGGGACAACGCTCGACTACCGGGAGTGATGGGAAGAAGACAAAGCGTGATGAAGAGCTGCTCAGCCGATCGGCATCACGTCCACTCCCACCTTGAGTGTGTGTTTTGCGCCGCCCAGCAGAACCCCTCGAATGGGGCTGACGTCGCTGTAATCCCGGCCCCATGCCAAGGTGATGTGCCCATCGGAAGGCACGCAGTTGTTGGTGGGGTCGAAGTCCACCCATCCAAAGCCGGGATACCAGGCCGAACACCAGGCATGGGAGGCGTCGGATCCCACCAGGCGGGGACGGCCGGCAGGAGGAAACGTGCGCAAATAGCCGCTGACGTAACGCGCCGGAAGGCCCAGTGAGCGCATGCAGGCAATTTGCAGATGAGAAAAGTCCTGGCAGACCCCTCGACGCTTTTCGAAGAAGGTCTCGACCGGTGTCGTCACTTCGGTCGCCTTGGCGTCAAAGCGGAAATCGTGGTGGATGCGGTCCGTGAGATCGTTGACTGCCTCAAGCAACGGGCGCCCCTGAGGAAAGGAGGCCCGGGCGTAGGCGGCGAGCTCCGGTTTCGCCGAGACGCGGATCGAATCGAAGACGAACTGGTAAGCCTCCAGACCCTCCGGGCTATGGTCGCCGGCCACCGTATCGCGGACCGTTTCCCAGGCCGGAGATTCTGCGATTGGGGGAGGCGTCAGGGCATGTACTTCCAGCTCGCTGGTTGCTTCCACGCTCAGGCGGCTGTGCGACTCGGGCAGCGTGAACGAGGTGACGGTATTGCCGAAGAAGTCGATATGGGTCGCCGCGTGGAAGGGCGGCACAGGCCAAACGGATAGTGCTGTTGACGTGCGTCTTTGCCCGGGAAGGTCGCGGGGGGTAAGACGGACCACGTGATGGGAGACGGAGACCGGCTCTACGTAGTCATAGATGGTTTGGTGGCGGACACGGTAGATCAAGTAGCACGCTCCATCTCCGCGTGACTGAAATNNAGCCTCTCCGCCGCCGCCTCCACTTGCCTCTGCTTCAACACCGGCCAACCGGTTCCGGACGGCATGCTGGAGAGCACCCCGCAGTGCCGGGCCAGATTATTGAGCTGGAAGGCAAGAGAGCGCGGATTGGCTTCGTCATTCATCAGCAGATCGACCACCGGCGCGGCCTGTAGAACGGTGAAATAGCGCGATCGGTAAGTAATGGAACTGTCGGCAACCTCGAGCAGCATCTCGAGGCATGGCCAATTCTCGGGGTCGAGGGGAACGACAAGCGAGCGCAGCAGGTCCACCAATTGGACAGATCGCTCAATGCGTCTGCCGATATTGAGAAAGTGCCAGCCCGGGCCGCGCGTGATGTTGCCGGCTTCGATGCCGCGCAAGGCAGCAAGCGTCAGGATACAGCCGTTCAGCACCGCCAGCGCGTCGGCCGCGGAAACATAGCCCCAGGCGACGCGGTCCGAGGCACGAGCCAGGCTGCCAAGCTGGGACACAATCCGCAGCAGATCGCTCGAAAGGCGGTCCCGTACCTGCGCCGCCGCGCGTGTGGCCCGGCTGAGATTGGCGTTGAGGCTGTCGCTGCGCTGTTCTTCGAAGATGAGCGAGAGAATTTCCTTTTCCAGGTCTCCCTGCTCGTCCAGATGTCCCTGGGGATCGTCTTTCGCGAGACGCGAATAGGGAGACTCCAGGCACTCATACAACTTCATCAGGGATTGCCACCCGGCGGTCTCCGGCGCCCACGATTCGCCGGTCATGCGGACCAGGATGCAACGCAGGACGCGGGCCAGAAGCTCACACCGTTCCGCGTAGCGGCCCAGCCAGAAGAGAT
>PLZN01000339.1 GCA_003152195.1 Acidobacteriaceae bacterium | reverse complement strand
ATCTTCCGCTATCAGCCCAGCCCCTTCTGTATTCTCGACGAAGTGGACGCGCCGCTAGACGAAGCCAACGTCGGACGCTTCACGCGTCTTATCGGAGACATGAGCGATCAAACGCAATTCATCATCGTCACCCATAACCGCAAGACCATGGAGATGGGCAGCGTCCTCTACGGTGTGACCATGCAGGAGCCCGGCGTTTCCAAGGTAGTCTCCGTCCGCCTGGGTGGGGATGACGCGACCCGCAACCGCAACCCGGAACGCACACATGAGCGCCGGCTGGCGATGGCCTGACGACGTGGGCTCGGTTCGGCCCGGGATAGTCTCTGGGTCGAGGAATGGTTTCTTTCTCCCTCCCAGAGCCGCGAATGCGCGCCACCCATCCAGGTTTGCCGATCTCGTCTCCGGCAAGCCGGGACTCCCGGAGAAATGCTCGCGTCATGGCGTCACAATCCGCTTGACAGCCACCTACCCAGCATGAGATTCCACCTGCGCAGCGCGAATTTTGTGCAAGTTTTCCTGCGTTGACAAAGCGGTCGTCACCTCGGACAATCGAAAAGTCATCCCTCTCCTGAGGCGGAAACCTTTGCCGACGCTTATCGCAACCGAGTTCGAAGGCCTGCAGTTGTATGCGCGGGGCAAGGTACGCGATTTGTATTCGGTGGGGGACAATCTCCTGCTGGTGGCGACCGACCGGATCTCGGCCTTCGACCATGTGCTGGCCACGGGAATACCAGGAAAGGGCTGTGTATTAACACAGCTTTCTCTCTTCTGGTTCGACTACCTCGGCGATCTTGTACCCAACCATCTGCTGACCGCGGATGTAGAGCAATATCCGGCACAGTTGAGGCCGTACGAGAGTGAGTTGCGCGGCCGCTCCATGCTGGTTAACCGTGCCCGGATGTTTCCCACTGAGTGTGTTGTCCGGGGATATCTTTCCGGTTCCGGCTGGAAGGACTACGTTGCCGCGGGCAAAATCTCTGGCATAGCGCTGCCCCCAGGCATGCGCGAGTCAGAGCGTCTGGCGGAACCGATTTTCACTCCAGCAAGCAAGAGCATGAGCGGCGAGCACGACGAAAACATCTCCTTCGACCAGATGGTTGCACGCCTCGGCGGAAAAAACGCAGAGGAGCTGCGCCGGTTAAGTCTCGCGATATACGCCAAGGCGGCGGAGCACGCGCTGCGGCGGGGGCTGATTCTTGCTGACACTAAGTTTGAGTTTGGGCTGACCGGGAAAGGCATTGTGCTGGCCGATGAGGTGTTGACTCCAGACTCATCACGCTTCTGGCCCAGCGAAGGTTACCATCCCGGAGCGGCGCAGCCGTCGTTCGACAAGCAGTTTGTGCGGGATTATCTGGAGACCATCGGCTGGAACAAGCAGCCTCCTGCGCCGGAGCTGCCGCCGAATGTGGTGCGTCACACCCAGGAAAAGTATGAGCAAGCATTGCGCCTGCTGACCGGCCCCGAACTCGGGGGCATTCGCGCTAACGGGCCCTAGAGCATCAGAAAGCACACGGATGAACCTGGCCGACCTGCTGATAGTTGCCGTCCTAGTCGTTTCCGTGGTTGCTGCTTTCGTAAAAGGTTTTTTTGTCGAAGTGTTCTCATTGGCGGGGGTTCTTTTTGGCCTCTTCTTCGCCGCGGCAAACTACGGACGGCTAGCGCCCTGGACTCTGCGCCTGGTCCAGAACCACGAAGTCGCGAATCTGATTGCGTTTTTGCTGATTGCTCTGGTGGTGATGTTGCTGGCGAGCCTTGCCGGACGATTGTTCCGCGGCATGGTGCGCCAGGTGGGCCTGGGGATTGTCGATCGATTGTTGGGGGCACTTTTCGGGTTGGTCAAAGGTTGTGTTGTCGTCACGCTCGTCCTGATGGCCGTTGTGGCATTTCTTCCACCGCAGGACTGGCTCAAGAACTCCAGGCTGGCGCCAGTCTTCTTGACCGCAGCCCATGGCGGTTCTCATGTTGTACCGTTTGCTTTAGGAGAAAAGATTCGCCAGGGCCTGCAAGTGCTCCGCATGGAGCAGCCAGATTGGTTGAAACCAATTACGCAGATTCGATTCGACACTTTGACACAGGCCATGGTGGCAAAGAGTCAAGCAGTATTGGTTGGTGCGAGACAAACACAAACCTGGCAGTCGAGCGGGTAGGAAAAGGAAAGAGGTTTTTGTGAAACGTGAGCTGGATAATCTTGTGACGCAAATGCATGCCGGTGGCATTCATTATGACGAGGCAGTGCGCGAGTTTAAGCGGCGCTTCATTCTGGAAGTGTTGGCGCATCACAGGGGGAACCAGTGTAAGGCGGCTCGAGAGCTGAGCATGCACCGCAATACGCTTCGCCGCACCATCGCGGAACTGAAACTCGATCTGGGACAAATTCGTAGTGGACTCAAGCGCCCGCCGCGCGGCGAACGTCCAGCCTTTGAGGCCAAGCAGACGGGGCGCACCTAGTGGTGAGGGATGCCGGCCGGCTTGAGACGGAGCCGGCGGAGGGACTCGTAACCGCCCGCGAGGGATTTCGCTGGGACGATTGCGATGCTTATCTCTTCGACATCGACGGAACCCTGCTGCACGCTCATGGCGGCGTGCACTACGACGCCTTCTCCTCCAGCGTACTGGCGGTGATGGGGCATCCGCTCTCAATCGATGCTGTGCCGTTGCATGGCAGTACCGATACCGGTATCCTGCGCGACGCCTTTCGCCTTTCGGCCATCCCCGACGACATCTGGCAGCCCCGGCTCGAAGAAATTCTGCAGCGGATGCGTAACACAGTCTCTGAACAGCGCGAGCGCATGAGCGTGACGGTACTGCCAGGCGTCTTATCCATGCTGGCGTACCTCAAGAGCAGGGGCAAGCTTCTGGGCGTGGCCACCGGTAATCTGGAGCAGATCGGATGGTTGAAGATCGAGGTAGCCGGACTGCGCGAATGGTTTCGCTTTGGCGGCTTCAGCGACCTCCATGCCCGGCGTTCCGACATGATTGCAAACGCACTCGCCGCGGGGCGGCTGCTGGCAGGCGCCAAGGCAAGCGTATGCGTCGTAGGCGACACGCCCTCGGATATTGCCGCGGCCAAGGCCAATTCCCTGCCCACCATCGCCGTGGCCACAGGAACCTATTCTTACGACGCCCTGTTGCAGCACCATCCGGAGGTCTGCACCAGTACTTTGGAAGCACTTCCGGCCACGGTTGCCCGCTAGAGCGTTTTCACAAATGGTGTAAGCGAAGCGACCGCGCCCAACGCAGGCGTTCCATCAAAGAACGCCTGCACATAGCCAACTCTACCCACATCACAGTATTTGTGAAAACGCTATAGGGTTGCCGCCTGGTAACTTGCCCACGCGCTGACTCAGCCCCTAGGATTAACTCATGCGTTCTATGCCTGGCTCGGCCCGTTCTCGCTCCCCTTCCTGCGGTTGGTGTTCGGCTCGCGCCTTCACCCGCTGGGGACCGGTCTGCTTGCTGGCCGCCTTGTGCGCGCTTACACCTCACGCTGGGCAGGCACAACAGTCCTCGCCGGCGGCGGCGTCCGCTGTCGCGCCCTCAGCCCGGCAGACGCGGATGGCGCAGAAGTTTTATCTCCTCGGCGTGCGCGCGATGGAGAAGGGCGACGCGGACGCGGCGGAGAAGGCTTTCGCCAAAGCGTCGAAGGCCGACCCTTCCAACCGCGAGTACGCAGTGGACTGGCAGATTGCACGCCAGCATGGCATCACCAAGCTGGTGCAGGATGCAGACAAGGCGCGGCTCATGGGCCACCCCGAGTTGGCCCGCGCCAAGCTCGCCGAGGCGCTGGCCCTGGACCCGAAAAACCCGGAAGTGTCGCAGCATATCGATGATTTGGCGAACCTGGCCGGGACCCCGCCGCCAGACGACACCCTTACCGCGACCCTCGCGCCGGCAATCGAACTGGCGCCCAAGCCGGGCAAACAAAGCTTTCACTTGAAGAGCAGCGAGCAGGAGGTGCTGCGACGGGTGCTCGAGGCCTACGGGCTAAGCGTGGTGACCGACGACTCCCTGGCCACCACGACCATCCGCTTCGACGCCGATGACTTGGATTATGCCCAAGCCGCACACCTGGTAAATCTGGTGACGAACTCTTTCATGGTGCCCCTTGATCCAGTCCGGGTTCTGGTGGCGAAAGACACTAAGGAGAATCGTGCGAAATATGAGCGGCTATCTGTGGAAACACTTTTCCTCCCGGGCCTCTCCACAGTCGAGTTCAGCGATATGGGCAACATCGCCAAGAATGTGCTCGGTGTGACGCAATCGGCGGTGCAGCCGGGCTCGGGTACTCTGACGGTGCGTGCGCCAATCGGCAATCTCACGGCGCTCAATAGGACGTTTGCCGACCTACTGGATGGCAAGAGCGAACTGCTGCTGGATGTAAAGATCTACGACGTGGAGAACACCAGGACGGGGGTCGTCGGGGTGCAGTTGCCGCAAACAACAACTGTCTTCAACGTGCCCACCGAACTGAACAGCGTGATCCAGGGAAACCAGAGCCTGGTCCAGCAGATCATCTCCAGTGGGCTGGCGAATGCCGGGGACTTCGCAGCGATCGCTGCGATTCTGATCGCCTCGGGCGAAGTAACCAGCTCGATTCTGAGCCAGCCATTTGCCACCTTCGGCAACGGCCTCACCTTGACCGGCCTCACCTCCAACGGCATCACGGGCAACCTGAGCCTGAATGCTGCGGATACACGCGCGCTCGATCAGATCCAGCTCCGTCTGGACGACAACGCGGAAGGAACCATCCGCAGCGGCACACGGTATCCGATAACCACCTCGAACTATTCCAGCATTGCCGCCTCGTCTGTCAGTATTCCGGGAATCACCAGCCCCGGACTCTCCAGCATTTTGAGCGGGTTGGGGGTCAATGCGAGCAGCCTTGCCAGCGCCCCGCCCATTCCCCAAGTGGAATATGAGGATCTGGGCCTGACATTGAAGGTCACTCCCCGGATTGAGCGTAGCGATGGCGTGGCGCTGAAGATCGACTTGAAGATCCAGGCGCTTCAAGGCGCCAGTCTCAACGGGCTTCCGGTGCTTACCAACCGCAGCTATACCGCGGATATCGTTTTGCGCCACGGAGCCAGTGCTCTGGTGGTGGGCGATCTGTCCCGCCAGGAATCCAATGCCGTGAGCGGCACACCAGGCCTGACGGAACTGCCTGGGTTCTCGGCGCTGAGCAGCACTACCAAGGAATTCGACGTGAGCAATTTGGCCATTCTGGTGACGCCACACATCCTGCGGCGACGGCATGATCAGCTGAGGGGACCGCTCATCCCCCTGCCAGGTCACAGCTAGGGAACCTCTGAATTAAGTCTGGCCTTTGAAGGGGACGGCCCTTACAGGGTGCGGAAAAACCCTGATTTGCCGAGTAGTGAAGCGGTTGTGATCAGCCCCCGCGTAAACGCATCCAGCTTGGTCAAAAATTCGCGCCCAGTATCAGTGGCGACCGCGTAATGGCCCACAGCGTGAACTCCGTCTGCTGCTCATCGTGTGTCAGCCGCGACTGCCTTGGCTCGCCCATTTCCCGGATGCAGCGTCCGCGAGTCCCACGGCAGCATGTCCGCGTCCGACCGGTTGTCCGGCTTCACATACGATGCCCACTTGTGCCAGCCGGTCAAAGGCGTGCCTTACCCCGTCCGGAAACGTCCAGCCGTCCCAGTGATCGCCGGAAATGCGCCACATCTGCGCATATTTGGCCCCTCGGCCGCATGTTCCAGTTGGGTCGGCGCTCACCGGTTCATCGGTGAACATAGTCGCCCACCGGGTCAAGCAAGTTATTGCTGCTTAGTTACCGGACAATTCCAGGATGGTGATTGAATTGGACTGACCGGCGGTTGACTCGTAAGAATTATCCCCGAAGTCAAGCAATCCCTGGCTCAGATATTGGCCGGATGTTACAGAATATTGCCGCGTTCCATTGAAGGTCTGCCCCTTGACGTTATAAATTGTGTCTTCGCCAGGCTCAGCCTACAGCTACGTAACCCGGGAAATTAATCCGTATGTGGGGTTTCTGGTCGGTTGGGCTATGCTGCTTGATTACCTCATCATTCCGGTCATCAATGTCGTTTACGGCACCCTGACGCTCTCCCGCATGTTTCCCGGCGTTCCTCAACTGGCCATCACGCTGGCCATGGCCGGGTTCATCACCTTGCTGAACCTCTGGGGAATCAAAACCACCGCTCGCGCCAACACAATCCTGCTCACGTTGATGGTCGCGGTGATATCGGCCTTTGTCGTTCTCGCGCTGGTTTTCCTGTTTCGCCACGACGGACTGCAAGGCATCTTTAGCTTCGCGCCCTTCTACACCCCGGGAGACACACCGTTCCCTGCAATCGCCACGGCGACATCGCTCGCGGCGCTCACTTACATCGGATTCGACGGCGTCACCACGCTCTCCGAAGAGGCCGAGAATCCGCGGCGCGATATTTTGCTCGCGACCGTATATGTGTGCCTTTTCACCGGTATATTTAGCGCCCTCCAGGTCTATCTTGCACAGCGAGCCTGGCCCGACTTTCACACCTTCTCCAACCCGGAGACGGCCTTCATGGATGTCTCCAGAAAAGTGGGCGGCAAGTTGCTCTTTCAGGGAATGGCGCTGACTCTCGTCCTGGCCAGCTTCGGTAGCGGACTGAGCGGTCAGGCTGGCGCCGCCCGGCTGCTCTTTGGCATGGGAAGAAATGGCGCCCTGCCCGAGCGCTTCTTCGGGCACCTGCAACGCTCCCGACAAGTGCCGGTTTACAACGTGCTTGCGATCGGAATTGTCACGGTCCTCGGTTCGATCTACTTCAACTTCGAGACCGCCGCCGAGCTGTTGAACTTTGGGGCACTGCTGGCATTCATGGGCGTCAATGTGGCCGCAGTCCGGCATTTCTACTTCGCCCAGCCCGCTGGCGGCAATCGCCGCCTCGTCCGCGATCTCGCCCTGCCAGTTACCGGCTTCCTCTTCTGCCTCTGGATATGGCTCAGTCTCCCTTCACTGGCGAAGACGGTCGGCGCCGTCTGGCTCGCACTGGGCATCGTCTACGCCTTCGCAATGACTGGAAGCCTGAAAAGACCACCGGGCGAGTTGGATTTTTCAGCGGCCTTCTCAGCGGATCTCCCCGGCGACAATTGATCAATCGTCCATGCGGTTTCGCCAGAAAATGGAAGCGGCAACCCGCCCTTCGCAAAAAGCGCGAAGAATGGACCAACCGCGGAGTTACGGCACGACCGGCATCGGAAAACTGCAGGACCCTGTGGCTTGGCAAAATACGTTCACGGCAGGAGGCCGAGCAATGAATGCAGCCGACAAGCGAAATCAGACTTCAAGGCCAATCGAGCGCATGAGCGGCAGAGCGTTACTGGTCTGGACGATCCCCGGATAGAGTTTGTAGTCGAAGCGCAACTGCCCGTCCTCCAGGTGGTCTTCGAAGTGGCAATTGATGGCAGTCGAGCCGATTTCCCCGGGGATCGCGGTCAGAGCCAGGTCGTGTGTGCTCACCAGCCCCACCGCGCCTCGTTCGACCAGCTTCATCACGATGGATCGGGTTCCGATCAAGCGATCGTGGGAGTTTGTTCCCGAGAGCAATTCGTCCAGCAGGAAAAGGACGGGCACGGTGCCCCTGGTCAGATCCATGATCAGCTTCAGCCTGTTGATCTCAGCATAGAAGCGCGAGATGCCGCCCTCGAGCGAATCCAAAACGCAGATGGAGGCGGTGACCGCCAGAGGCGAGAGCTTCAGATTCACCGCACGCACAGGCGCACCGCTCTGTGCCAGAACGGCGTTCACGCCGATGCCCCGAAGGAAGGTGCTCTTGCCTGCCATATTGGGGCCACTCACGATCATGAGCTGGAGATCACGATCAAGCCGGATATCATTCTGCACCGCCCGGTCCCGTGGAATCAGAGGATGGGCTAGTGCTTCGGCTTCAAAGCAGGGGGCATGATCGACGAATTCTGGAAATACATCCTCGGGATGTTCATAGGTGTAGCCTCCCAGGGCTGCCAGGGCCTCCAGTTCTCCCACGGATTCCAACCATAGCTTGAGAGACGGCCCGAAGCGTCGACGCCAGCTCTCTGCGGCAAGAACGAATTGAAGGCGATAAAAGATTACGAAGTCGAGAAGGCGAACGAAGAGGTTGTGCGCAGACTCGAGAAACTCCACCAGGCGATTGAGCTTGGCGATGGCCCGCGAAGGCGGCACCCCTCGCTGCCTGAGCTGGGCCTGCAGTTGCAGCAACCTGGGGCTGGTGAATTCCTCGTTCTCGAATGCAGTCAGCAATTGCGAGAGGAGTTTCAGGTCACGGCCGGCATCCTCCACGGCGTGCGCCGACTCGCTGAGCCGCATGCGTTCGCGATAGGAAAACCCGAGATTGACTACGGTGGCCAGCACCAGCAGCTCCGTCGTGCCCCAAAGCTGCCAGGCGGCCAGGCTCAGTACCCAGGCTGTCGCGAGCACCGGCGCGAGAACGCGGATGACTCGCGACGGGAAGAGAGTCTTCCCTTCTCCCCAGGCGGCCAGTTGCGCCGGGCGGGCCCCCGCTTCCAGATCTTCTCCCATGGTAAAAAGCTTTTCTCGAAACAGCAGACGGCCGCTCAGCTCGACCGCCGCTTCTTGCCGCCCTCGGATCTCCTCCGGGGTGGCCGGCGCGAGCAGCCATCGGGCCAGGGCTTCCTCCCCGGCACGGGTACGCGCCGTGCACAGCAGTTCGAAGAGAGAGGCTCGGCCAAACAAGTCGAGGTCGCGCGCGTACGGGTGTGTTGGCTCAAGGAAGCGCTCGCCTGTAGCTCCGCTTCCCGCCCAACTCCCGTTGAGGCGCGCCAGCCCTCGCTCATAAAACCGGATGCCGCGGGAGCAATCCGTCACTGCCCGGAGCATTCGACCGTGCAGGACAGCGAGAACAACGAAGGCCAAGACAGGAATCAAGAGCAGCAGATCGGTCGCGCCGATGTGGCGTAGCCGGAAGAGGAGCCAGGCCACGATGAACGCGGCCAGAGCAAGCTGTGAGTAGCCAGTGAGTCTTTCCCGATGCCGGAGTTTAGAGCGGCGCAGCGACAGCTCCCCCAGGCGTCGCGAATATTCCGCTCGCGGCACTGCGGAGAATCCTGTCTCACTCACCACGCAAGTTCCTATCCCGCTTCCGCAACCCATCCCCATCTCCCAGCAATAGCCTTGGGAGATGGGAATTCGAGCATTTTCTCTTCTACGCTGTACTGGCAAGTGTAGCGAAGTGCGGCTTTTCTTGAGGAAAAGCCGCGACGGGACTGGTTACTTGGTATGCACCAGAAGCGAAAATGCTTTAGTTCCGCACCGGTGACAAATTCAGGATGCCGAAGCGGCTATCGCAACGACGGGGCCGGCTTCTCAGGCGGAGCTGGTGGCGCTGGCGGGACAGGCACACCGTCCAATTGCGCCTGGTACTCGATGATCTTCTGCAGCATCGCGTAAGGAATACCGACGATGGGCAGTCCACGGCCATTCACGAAGAGGGTCGGCGTTGAGTTCACGCCTACTTGTTCCCCAAGAGCGAGCGAGGCTTTGATGGCGTCCTTAGCGGCAGGCGTGTCGGCGCAGGCGGCAATCTTGGCTGGATCCTGTCCTGCCTTGGTCTCCGCGTCCTTCAGCGTTGCGTCGGATGTGGCCGGCGTGAGTCCAGCCTGGGTTGCAAAGAGGGCATCAGAAAACTTGAAGAAGGCGTCGTTGCCGCCGGCTTTGGCGACACAATAGCCATGGGTTGCCGCCTTTGACGCCTCGGTATGGATCTGGACCAGGGGAAAATCCTGGTAGACAAAGTGAGCGCTGGGATAGTCGGCCAGCAGTTTGGCAATGATAGGTTGCGCTTCTTTGCAATGGGGGCACTCAAAATCGGAGAACTCCACTAACTCCAGAGCTTTCGAGGCGCCGCCTTGGGAAGGACCGGAGGCCTGCGCCTGCAGAATCTCCCGGTACGGCTGAAACGGTTTGGAGCCGAACGGGAGGAGTGAATCGGCTACCAGGAACTTGCCGCCGGGCAAAGTGAAAAAGGAGAGCTGCGCCGTCTGATCCTTGGGACCGCCGTTTTTCGACGTGACCAGGACCAGGACTCGACTGACACCCGCCGCTGGCGTAGGAAGGATGGCCTGCACCTGCCAGATTCGCGAAGTGTCGTATCCCCAGGACGCTTTGAGAAAGTCTTCCACCGTCTGCTTCGTAGGAGAGGTCGCCTTAAAGTTTGCCGGGTCGACCGGAGGAAACGGATTCGCCTTGACGGCTGGCGCAGACGGCGCCGTGGCTGAGCTTCCAGGCGCGGCGGGAGCTTGCGCGGCGGGAGCCTGCGGGGCGGGAGCCTGCGGGGGACCGTTCTGGCCGATGGCGGCGGCAGGGAGCCAGGCCGCACTTGCTAATGCCAGAACAAAAAGACATGTTGTTGTACGAAGCTGCATTGAATTCCTCTCTACGTTGTGGGGCTACAGCGGATTTCCTATACCTGTAGGAAGAATCGAAATCCGCTCGGGTGTCCAACCTTGCTTATACCTGAACTTTAACGGCGATGGGGAAACGGCGTCCCATGCCAAAGGATTTGCTGGTGACCTTGAGAACCGGAGCCGCCTGCTGCCGTTTGTACTCGCTGCGCTCCACCAGCTTGACTACATGACAGACTGTTGCCAGGTCGAAATGGTATTCGGCCGCGATCTGTTCGGGAGTTTCGTAACGCTCGACGTAGGCCTGCAGAATCGGGTCTAGTACCTCGTAGGGTGGCAGGGAATCCGTATCCTTTTGCCCTGGACGAAGCTCGGCGGATGGCGCCTTTTCCAGGATGGCCAGCGGGATGACGGTGCGCTCCCGATTCACGTAGCGGCAAAGCTGGTAGACCTCGGTTTTGACCACGTCGCCGATCACGGCTAGCGCGCCCACCATATCGCCGTACAGCGTGCAATAGCCGACCGCCATCTCCGACTTGTTGCCCGTCGTGAGCACCAGCGCGTTGAATTTGTTGGAGAGCGCCATCATCAGATTTCCCCGTATGCGGGACTGGATATTTTCCTCGGTGATGTCCGGCTGGGTGCCGGCAAAGAGTGGCGCAAGCGCCCTGCCGTACTGTTCAAAGAGGTCGTGAATGGCGACGGTGGTAAAGCAAATGTCGAGGTTGGCCGCCAGGGCACGAGCGTCCTCGACCGAACCGGTGGAAGAATACTGGCTGGGCATGCCGATCGTGGTCACATTCTCTTTCCCCAGAGCGTCCACGGCGATGGCGGCGACAAGTGCCGAATCGACACCTCCGCTCAGGCTAACCAGCACCTTTGAGAAACCACACTTACGGACATAGTCCCGTGTTCCTAAAACCAACGCTTGATAGACGGCGGCGTCCTCGTTCGGGTCGACAGCGCGCCGATCGCCGGTGAGCGCCACGCTGTCGAAAAAAACCAAATCCTCGGCAAATGAGCTCGCCTGCGCGACGATTGAACCATCGCGACCGAGAGCGAAGCTGGCGCCATCGAAAACCAGGCTGTCGTTGCCGCCGACCTGGTTGACCATCACCACTGGAACCTGGCGCCGCCTGGCAATCGCGGCCAGCATGCGATGGCGCAGTTCCCGCTTGCCCCGGTAATAAGGGGAGGCAGAGATGTTGAGGATGAGCGATCCACCGGCGCGCATTAACTCTTCGACCGGATCAACGGAGTAAAGCCGGCTGGGCCAGAACAGTTTATCGTTCCAGGCGTCCTCGCAGATGGTGAGGGCAACGCGCTCGCCAGCGAGACTGCACAGGCTTTGACTTTCAGCAGGTGCAAAATAGCGCTGCTCATCGAAGACATCGTAAAAGGGTAGAAGGCGCTTCGATTGCACGAACTCGACCACTCCGTTCCGCAGCAGAGCGGCCGAATTGGCGACCTGCTTGCCCGATCCGGGAGGCGCCGCGGTGACGTAGCCGCAGATGATGGCGAGTGGGCTGCCGGCGGTGGCCGTGGCGGCGATCTCCGCCATCGCTTCACTGGCGCGCGCCACGAAGGAAGGCTTGTCAAGAAAATCGGCAGGTGGATACCCGCATACTGCCAGCTCCGGGAACATGACGATGTCCGCCTGGCTTTTGGCGGCCTCGCGGGCAAACTCGATAATTTTCTGCGTATTCCCCTGAAAATCCCCTACAGTGGGGTTGATCTGAGCCAGAGCGATCTTCACTTATCCAGTTTATCAACCTCGGCTAGGACGGTTCTCTCAACCGGCATCTGATTCGGACCGAAGCTCCGCCCTCCCCTTTGTCATCCCGCCTGTCC
>PLZN01000482.1 GCA_003152195.1 Acidobacteriaceae bacterium | reverse complement strand
GGTTGCTCTGACGCTTACCATCAACGCCGCCCATTCCACCGGGGTCAGCGGCCCGAAAAAGAAGTGGGGATGTTTCGTGCATACCCCAGGGCCACTCGTTGCAAAGCGGTCAATCAATCCGCGCAGCCGTTGCCTCTCCACCACGAACTCCCGTTCATCCCTCACCACTAACCTCTTGTTCGTTGTCGAATTGCCGTCATCAACAAACCTAACCTCTGTCATCCCGCCTGTCCCGGCGGACCGCAGTGGAGCGACCTGCGGTTTCTTTTCTCCCACCCATGATAAAGCGGCCGTAATCAACGGAGGTAGCTAGCCGATGGATCCAAAAAGCCCTTGTCGTCTGAAGCAGTCTCCCTGGCTGCAGGGATCGGGGCTTTAGCGATGGAAGGGTATGGGCTTTTAGTCCCTGAGGAAATGGTTTTCCTTTCCCTCAAGGCAATTTGCTCCGAAGCTTGATATCCCTAAGCCGAAAGTGCAACCAATCCGCGGGTGCCCCATCCCCCCGGATTTCCTGTAAGGCTTGGTGGGGTCAAGGAACCTCATGCGGCTTTCCTTAAANNTAGGAAATCCGGGGTCCTTCGCGTTCTTTGCGAAGGGTGGGAAGCCACAAATCTCAACCAGCACGGTCTCACGGTGGGGCCTGAAGCCCTTACCCTCCCGAACCACGATCCGTCCCACGTACCGATATAATGAAAGAGGCGAGCTACAGAGCCGGCCACGGCCACCAGGAAGAAATGACGACATCCCACCAACATCCTCTGCAAAAGATCCTCCAGACTCGCATCGCCATCATCGATGGAGCGATGGGCACCACCATCCGCACCTACGGCATGAAGGAAGCGGACATTCGCGGCCCGCGCTTCAAGGACGCGAAAAAGGACCTGCTGAACAACGGGGACCTCTTCTCCCTGACCCAGCCGAAGATGATCGGGGACATCCACCGCCGCTTTCTGGAGGCCGGGGCGGACATCATCGAGACCAACACCTTCGGAGCCACCAGCATCACCCAGAGCGAATTCTTCGTGGACGATCCCCGGGAACGCGGCGGCCGGAAAGACCCCGCCTTCTACCAGAAGATCATCGAAGATCCGTTCCTCACCAGCCTGGCCTGGGAGATCAATGAGCAATCCGCGCGGCAATGCCGTGAATGGGCCGATCGTGTCGCGACTGCAACTGGGCGTCCACGATTTGTCGCTGGAGCAATCGGGCCGCTGACCGTCTCTCTCTCCAACTCGCCCGATCCCGACGATGCAGGTTTCCGGGTAGTCACCTTCGACCAGGTGAAAGCCGCCTACGCGCAGCAGGTGCGCGCCCTCATCGCCGGCGGCGTAGACCTGCTTCTGGTCGAGACCATCTTCGACTCGCTGAACGCCAAGGCGGCACTGGTCGCCATCCGTGAGGTCTTCGATCAGGACGGCAATCCACGCCCGGTGATGATCTCGGCCGCAGTGGGGCGTGGCGGCGAAACGCTGATCTCCGCCCAAACCACGGAGGCGTTCTGGAACGCGGTGCAGCACGTAAAACCGCTGTCGGTAGGCCTCAACTGCTCGCTCGGCCCCGACCTCATGTACCCCTTCCTGGAGGAGCTCTCGGAGAAGGCGAACGTGGCCATCTCCTGCTACCCGAACGCCGGTTTGCCCAATCCTCTCTCCGAAACCGGGTTCGACCTGGGACCGCAGGACATGGCCCGTTACCTGGGCGACTTTGCCCGCGGAGGGCTCATCAACATCGCCGGAGGCTGCTGCGGCAACACCCCCGAGCACATCGCGGCCATCGCCAAAGCGCTCGAAGGCCAGCCGCCGCGCAAGCTGGAATCAACGCCCGCTGAGGAATCCGACGCCCGCCTGAGCGAGATAAACGCGTGAGCGTAACCGAGGACACAGAAACAAAGCCCCTACGTCTCTCCGGATCCCAGCCCTTCACCCAGCAGCCCGGCGTCTACATCGTCATCGGTGAGCGGACCAACGTGGCTGGTTCGCCCCGGTTCGCCAAGCTGGTCAAGGAAGGCAAATTTGAAGAAGCGGTAAGCGTAGCCCGGCAGCAAGTCGAGAATGGGGCGAACGTCCTCGACATCTGCATGGACGAGGGCATGATCGACGGCGTCGCCGCCATGACCCGCTACCTGCAGTTGCTGGCCAGCGAGCCGGAGGTCGCCAAGGTCCCCTTTATGGTGGACTCCTCCAAATGGGAGGTCATCGAGGCTGGCCTCAAGTGCCTGCAGGGCAAGGGAATCGTCAACTCCATCTCGCTCAAAGAAGGCGAAGACAAGTTCCGCCACAACGCCGCAACTGTGCTCAAGTACGGAGCCGCGGTGGTGGTGATGGCCTTCGACGAACAGGGCCAAGCCGCGACCTACGAAGAGAAGGTCCGCATCTGCGAGCGCGCCTACCGCATCCTGGTCGACGAGGTCGGTCTGCCCCCCGAAGACATCATCTTCGACCCCAACATCCTCACCGTGGCCACCGGCATGGAGGAGCACAACAACTACGCGGTGGACTTCATCAACGCCACCCGCTGGATCAAGGCCAACCTGCCCCACGCCAAGGTCAGCGGCGGCGTCTCCAACATCTCCTTCAGCTTTCGCGGCAACAACAAGGTGCGTGAGGCCATGCACTCCGCCTTTCTGTATCACGCCATCGCCGCGGGCATGGACATGGGCATCGTGAACGCCGGCATGCTCGAGGTGTACGAGGAGATTGAACCGGAACTTAAAGTATTGGTTGAGGATGTGCTGCTCAACCGCCGTCCCGACGCCACCGAGCGCCTGGTGGAGCACGGCGAATCGCTCAAGGGCGCCGGCGCCGTAGTCAGCGAAAAGAAGGCCGAAGAATGGCGCAACGGCACCGTCGAGGAGCGACTCTCCCACGCCCTGGTCAAGGGCATCGACGCCTACATCGAGATCGACGCCGAGGAAGCCCGCATCAAGCTGGGCCGCCCGCTCCTGGTGATCGAAGGCCCGCTGATGGACGGCATGAGCGTGGTGGGTGATCTCTTCGGAGCCGGCAAGATGTTCCTGCCCCAGGTAGTCAAGTCTGCCCGCGTGATGAAGAAGGCCGTGGCCCACCTGACGCCGTTCATGGAGGCGGAAAAGGCCTCCATGGCCGCCGCGGGCCAGGTGGTCCGGGCGCAGGGAAAAATCGTGCTCGCCACCGTCAAGGGTGATGTGCACGACATTGGCAAGAACATCGTCGGCGTCGTTCTCGCCTGCAACAACTACGAGGTCATCGACCTGGGGGTGATGGTCTCCTGCGAAAAGATTCTCGAGCGCGCCAAAGCGGAAAAGGCGGACCTGATCGGCCTCAGCGGCCTCATCACGCCCTCTCTCGACGAGATGGTGCATGTGGCTCGCGAGATGGAGCGTCAGGGTTTCAAGTTGCCCCTGCTCATCGGCGGAGCCACCACCAGCCGCAGGCACACGGCCATCAAGATTGCGCCACACTACAGCGAGCCGGTGGTCCACGTGCTCGATGCCAGCCGGGCGGTGCCCGTGACTACCAGCCTCCTGAGCGAGGAAGGGAAGCCGGCCTTCGTGGCCCAGCATCGCGCCGCCTACGAGGCGCTCCGCAAGGCCCACACCGCGCCACGCCAGCAGGGCGTCGGGCTTGCGACCGCGCGCAAAAGGCGGACTCCGATCGAATGGCGTGCCCAGGACCTGCCTGTCCCCGCGTTTACCGGCGTGCGCGTGCTCGATAACTTTCCCCTGGCCACGTTGCGCGAATTCATTGACTGGTCGCCGCTCTTTCACGCCTGGGGGCTGAAAGGCGTTTACCCCCGCATCCTTGAGGATGAGAAGCAAGGCGAACAAGCGCGCCAGATTTTCGCGGAAGCGAATGCACTCCTCGATCGCATCATTGAGAAGAACCTGATCACGGCGCGTGGCGTATACGGCTTCTTTCCCGCCAGCGCCGTGGGCGACGATGTCGAGCTGTACACGGACGGCACCCGCGCCAAGGTGCTCGAGCGCTTCCACTTCCTCCGCCAGCAGGCAAACAGGGAAGGCAGCGAGCCCTGCCGCTCGCTCGCCGACTTCATCGCGCCCCGGGAAACCGGGCTGTCCGATCACATCGGCGCGTTCGCGGTCACCAGCGGCATCGGCCTCAAGGAGCTGTGCGACGGCTTCCGCGCCCAGAACGATGACTACAACGCAATCATGGCGGAGGCCATTGCCGATCGCCTGGCGGAAGCCTTCGCCGAGTGCCTGCACAAGCGGGTGCGGGAGGAGTGGGGTTACGGTTGTGGCGAGGGCCTGAGCAAGGCGGATCTCATCCAGGAGAAGTATCGTGGCATCCGGCCCGCTGCGGGTTACCCGGCCTGCCCGGATCACACCGAGAAGGGACCGCTCTGGCATTTGCTCGATGTGCAGGCCAACACCGGCATGCTGATTACGGAGTCGTTTGCGATGTGGCCCGGCTCGAGCGTGAGTGGGCTCTACTTCGCCCACCCGGAATCGCGCTATTTCAGCCTGGGCAAGATCGACCGTGATCAGGTCGCCGACTATGCCGAGCGCAAGGGGATGAGCGTAGCCGAGGTCGAACGCTGGCTCGGGCCTAACCTGAACTACGACCCTGCGGAACAGGGATGAGAAACCCTTCGTATCGATGAACGAGACCCTTCTGATTCACTTCTCCGGCCGGGACCGGCCCGGGCTCATTGCAGAGTTGACAGCAATTTTGGCCAGCTATGACGCCTGCGTGCTGGACATCGGACAGGCGGTCGTCCATGAAACGCTCTCTCTTGGTCTGCTGGTCGAGATTCCGCGAGGCGAGAGCTTTCGCGGCTTTCAGGACGCTCTGGTGGCAAAGTCGAGGGAAGTGCAGTTACAGATGAATTTCACGCCCATCGCCAAGACGGATCTGGATGACTGGATCTCATCCCAGGCAAGGATCAATTCATCGTCACCATCCTCGGCCGGGCCATTTCCGCAGACCATCTCGCTCGGGTGAGCGCCATCATTGCGGAGCATGGTTTGAACGTGGACCGAATTGAGCGGCTCTCCGGGCGGTTGTCGTTGGCCGTGCACACCCCCGATGCGAACGCCTGTGTTGAGTTGACGGTGAGCGGGGATTCCTCTTCTGAGCCGTCAATGCGCGCGGCGTTTCTGGCCACCGCTCATGATTTAAAAATCGACATCGCCTTCCAGCGCGAGAGCGTCTTTCGCCGCAACCGGCGGCTTTTTGCCTTCGACATGGATTCCACACTGATCGAGGGCGAAGTCATCGATGAGCTGGCAAAGTTGGCTGGCGTAGCTGATGAGGTGGTGAAAATCACCGAATCAGCAATGCGCGGAGAGATGGAATTCCAGGAGAGCTTCCGGCGCCGGGTGGCGCTGCTTCGCGGGCTTCCGGAGATAAGGGTTCGCGAGCTGCTGAACACCATTCCTTTGGTTGAAGGGGCCGAACAGTTGATTGGAACCCTCAAGATGCTTGGCTACAAAACGGCGATCCTCTCGGGAGGGTTCAACTTCTTTGCTCGGCACCTGCAGACATGTTTGGGGATCGACTATGTCTTTGCCAATGATCTGGACATCGTGGATGGCGTGGTGAGTGGAGAGGTGCGAACGCCGATCGTAGACGGGGCACGCAAGGCCGAGTTGCTGCGGCAGATCGCCCGGCAGGAGAATATCTCGCTCGACCAGGTAGTCGCGGTAGGGGATGGCGCCAACGATCTTCCCATGCTTGGCATCGCCGGCATGGGCATTGCTTTCCGGGCGAAGCCGCTGGTGCGGCAAACAGCCAGCCATGCCGTCTCGTTTCTGGGATTGGATAGCCTGCTCTATCTGATTGGTGTGCGGGACCGGGATTTGCCTTCGGCTGATTGAGGGAATGCGACGGCCGTTTCATCAGTGGATGCACTCCCGTTCGTCCGCCGAGGACGGCTATTTTGGTTGACTTCTTACTTGCCTTGGCAGCGAATATGAAGAAAGAGGTTGAAAATGCCGACAGTCAACCGGGTAGGTAAGATCGTCAGAGTCACGGATGAGGGACTTGCCTATGTATCGACTGGTTCCGGAAACCAACGTCGGGATTTTCCCTTCACCTTCGACAAGATTCGCAGGTATCGTGGCCAGGCTGCCAAAGAAATCGGTCTGCGTAAAGGCGTAAGGTACGGTTTTCAGAGAAAGACGGACGGGTGGAATCGGTGGAGATTGGGTCACCGGAATAGAGCCGATCTCCGTCCATGCCTCAGAAGGTCCTTCTTCCCTCAGACGAGCCGGTCCCAGGCGCCGAATGGATTCCACCAGGTCCAATTCCCAGGGCGCTTCGAGAATTCGGAAAGTTCCCCAACGTCGATCGATGGCGTCCTGCGGATCTCCTCCTTGTCGCTTCGCTCACGCCTAGCGCGGCTATCCGGTAAATCGTAAACGCTCAGGCGCGCGGCGGTTATGGTCCCGATGATGCTCGTTTGGCAGCATGCCCGCCGTCTATGTCGGCGAGGGATACGTCGTGGAAGCTACCCTCCGTGGCGTCCGCTACGCGCCTATATATCCATATCTCGGAGGACACCGTCTGCGGGTGCGGCGGCCCTTGCATTTGAGTGATGACGATCGTTGGAGGATTGCCATCCAGGCAGGCGTACGTTCCAACGAACGCTATGCAATGCAATGCAGAGCATCTTGCGGCTATTCCAACTTTCGTTTGAAGGTTTCTGGAAAAAGCAAAGCGGATTCGCCATCGCAAATGCCAAATCCGTCATTTGCTCTCAGCTTTACGCGGATGCCTACAGTAGAGTGACAGGGCGTTTGGTAACACCTCCGATAGCCGGAATCCCCACGCCGGCAGCGCTGAGTGCGAGTACCGCCTTTGACGATGTCGATCTCACGTGGGCAAGGATTCCGAGTTGAACACTCCGGAGTGTGCATGCGCGTCGAGGGCCTGGTTGTCATATATCTGGCAATCGTGAATGCCATCGTGCACATCGTCGCTGCTTTTCCCCCGGGCCTAAGCTGAACTACGACCCTGCGGAATAGCTATCCTGCCCATATGCAAAATATGCGATCCTTTCGCATATTAACAATTTTGTCATCTCGCCTGTCCCGGCCTGCCGTGGGACCAGAGTGCAGCGGAGTGGAGAGACCTGCGGTTTCAGCGATCTAGGTTGGTTCCCCCGGTCTTCGATGATGCCCATTGCCGAGCCTCTTGCCGATCATCCGACGTAACATGGAGCGGGAGAACAAGGATGCACTCTCTTTCCAAAATGTTTTTGCGTGCCGCCTTCGCCGCTAGCCTGTGTAGTATCGCCTCTGCGCAAGGACCGCCGCCCGATCCGGCCCATATTCCTTTCACCCTCCCTGCCGACATCAAATGGACGGGTCCGCATGGTGGCGAATACACGGCCCCGCTGTTCGGCGACCCGAGCAAGCCAGCTCCCTATCAGCCCGTGGTTAAAGTGCCTTTCTGGAAACATCGAGAAGTTAAGAAATTTAGATTCATAGTGTTAGAAAATCAGTTTCACGGATTTTAGACTTTAACCACGGGCTGCTATG
>PLZN01000342.1 GCA_003152195.1 Acidobacteriaceae bacterium | reverse complement strand
TCCTACGCCCCGATGGAATGATCGAACATGATTTTGTGTCCGGAGCCGCCCTCGGCCCGGAAAAATGTAGAAACTCCAGGCCCAGGACGTCAGTCCTGGGTTGCCCGCCCCGCACGAAGTGCGGGTAAACGTAAGAAACGCGTTGAGTCCCGCAGGGACGGCTGAATCTACTTCGGCCGTTCCTCCAGGACTGCATTCCGAAGCAGGGTTTCAGGTAGGATTGGCCAGCCAATCATCCGAGTGCTTTTCCAGAGCAATGCGCACCAATTGACTCCGCGTGCGCACGCCGGTCTTCTCGAAAAGCTGCTGCAGCACAGCTTTGACAGAGCTTTCCGAGATCACCAGCCGGGCGCCAATCTCTTTGTTCGTCAACCCCTCGAATACACCCTTGAGCACGGCCTGTTCTCGCTGTGTCAAGTCTTGAGCCCGGCGGGGGGCAGCCGCATTGCCTGTGGCCGCGGCAATGATCGACCGCGTCACCGCGGGGTCGAGCCAGACCTCTCCGGCAACGACTTTTCTGATGGCTTCCATCAGGCGGCTCGGGGGACTGTGCTTCAAAAAGACGCCGGAGGAACCGCTCTCCAGGGCACGCAGCATGACCGCATCGCTCATCCCGGCGGTCACCAGAAGAATGTGACCGGAGAAGCCGCAACTCCGCGCCCGATCGAGAAATAGCGTGCCCTGCTCCGGACCAAGATCGTAATCCAGCAGAACCACGTCGATCTCCTCGAGGTGCGGCTGTGCGAGCGCCTCGGTCGCGGAGGCACAAGTGCCCACGATGTGGAAGTCAGACTCAGTCTGAAGAAGCCGGCTGAGGCTCTCGCGGAACAGGCCGTGATCGTCGATCAGCAGTAACCGAATCTCGCTGCTCATAGCTATCATTTTTGCTTTCCCGCGGAGCGGGGGACAACTCCACCACGAAGGTCGAGCCCCCCGTCTCCGGTTCGTAGTGCAGGTCACCCTTAAAGCTGCGCATGAAGGCGCGCGACAAATAGAGACCTAGCCCGGTCGACTGGGCCTCTACCTGGAAGGGGTGGAAGAGCCGCTCCGGGCGGGCAACCCCGCCACCGGTATCGCAGAAGCGAATCGCAACTCCCAGTGCTTCGCGCCGGGCGTTCACGGTCAGCTCCTTCCGCTCCTGGTCCTCCATGGCGCGCTCGCTATTCTTGGTCAGGTTGAGAAAGACCTGCATCAGACTCTGCCGGTCAGCCCACACTGGGGGCAGATCCTCTTCTATCTCCCACCGGATCGTAACTCCGCCATCGCGCAGCGAAGACTCGATGACGATACGCAGCTCGTCGAGCAGGGGCTGAATCTCGACCCCGGCGGCGTGGCTGGCTGATTGCCGCAGGTCCATCGCGGCAATGCGTTCCAGCGCCAGGACGAGCGTACCCAGCGTTTCAAAATCTTTGTTTTCCTTCAGCACGCCGCTGCGGGCAAGATTCTCATGGACTAACGCGATGGCCCCGCATACGTTGCGAACTTCATGGGACACAGCGGCGACGATAATGCGCGAGCTGGCCAACATCTGATGGAAGTTCGATTCCTCGTGCGTCCTCAGGTCTTCCGATGTATCCAGCACCATGGCTGCCAGCCGCGGGCCGGCGCTGGTGACGTAGGTGGAGAACCACACGTCGGCCTGAAAAACCTCCCCATCCGCTCTGCGCCCGCGGCACTGCATCGCGGTGCGAAAAGCCTGGCGGTTGCTGTCCAAAGCGGGCACGTTGATCAGCGACGGTAGGTAATCGCGGATGGGCAGGCCGGGGAGCGTGCCCGGCTTCAGGCCGAAAAGGCGGTTGGCCGCATCGTTGGCGAGCAGGATGCAACCGTTGGAACTGGTGGTGATGATGGCCGCGGGGCTACTGTCCACCAAGACTTTGAGTTGCTCTTCCGCATCCCGTCGCGCCGTCATCTCGCTTTCGATCTGCAGCATCTGCTGAACGGAAAGCTTGCGGCTCCGCGTTACCTCGTGCATGAAAAGTCCCATGCAGAAAAAGGCGGCGAAGTAGAGAAGGTCGCGCGGCAGCCCGGTATTGGGACCCCAGGGATATTCGTCAAAGGTCTCCGCCAGCCAGGCGCATACGGTGGCGACCCCGCAGATTTCCCAACGGGTAAAGGAGGTGCCGACCACCAGCATGGGAACGAGATACAAAAAGCCGAGCGGGATCTCCGCGGCGACACGCGAATCGATCAACGCAATCAACGCGATCATCAGCGCGGCTATCAGCAACGACGCCCTGCGCGTTGCCGACATGAACATGGAAAAGAATGGCATCTCTGGGCTGTACCCGTACCGTTTCTTCATTCTAATAGGTGTGTGCGACCTACGCTTGATGGTCAGAGATTTGTGGTAGGTGGCACGGTTCACGACTTTAGTGAAAAACAGCGAACAGGGCAAGTTACGCCAGGGCCAGATGGATGACCCTTGCTATTCCTTACTCAAATTTCATGCGACATTTGCAACTTACAAGGTAGCCTCTAGATCGAAAGATAGGTTGATCTGACCTCACGACGGCCACTAGCCTGAAGTAACCTTTAATCTGGTGCTGGCGATTATGGATGCTTTGGCTGAAGAACGCGGCATTTGCGCGATGCTTGCGTTTTTCCGAAAGGGGCTTTTACTGTGCTGGTCGAATAGCGTCCGATCATTCCGGCCTAGCCCATCTGGCAAGCTATAGAGGCGTGGCGGACCCTGCCAACGGGGAAATGGACTGCCGCGCGGTAATCCACCGGGTTCCACCAGACCTGTATCTGTTGTGAGACTCCGAAGCTCGTTACACGATGGCTCTGACAACCAGCAGGGTATGCCGGTATGCGCCCGATTCGGTCCCTTGCTCCGTCAAAACGAGCGACACAAGGCGTGAACACCTCAACCTGGCTGGTGCGGATTTGCCCCCGAAAGACTGTAACTTTGCGTTGGGTCGTGAGGTCTATTCATGAAGCACAAGATGGTCATCGCCGCGGCTCTCAGTCTCGCGATGTTAGCTGGTTGCGGCGGCCAGAAGCATGATGAAGCAGCGCAGGCGCCGCCTCCAGTACAGGTGGAGACCGAGCAGGGCGTCAACCTCGTCACCGTCGATCATCCCGACCGTTTCCCCCTTTTTACTACCACAGAATATGAGGCGACCTCGACGCTGAACGTCACCGGCGTCGTCAGCCCCGATGTTTCCCAGACGATCCCCGTCATTTCGCTGGCCTCCGGGCGGGTGGTTGCGATTCACGCGCGGATTGGTGACTACGTGAAGAAGGGCCAGTTGCTCATGGAGGTGCAGAGCACCGACGTCTCCGGAGCATTCGATCAATACCTCAAGGCCGTCAACGACGAAAGGCTGGCGCATACCCAGGACGAACGAGCCAAACTTCTTTATGACAAGGGCGCGATCGCCAAGAGCCAACTGGAGATCGCGGATGACGGCGAGCAGGATGCACAGTCCGATCTGACCGCGGCCGAGCAGCTGTTACACGTCCTCGGTGTCGACAAAGACCACCCCGCTGCAACCGTCAAGGTTTATTCCCCGGCGAGCGGTGTCATTATCGCGCAGAACGTCACCAATGCCGCCGCGGCTGGTGTCACATACGCGGGATCCTCCAATGCATTCACCATTGCCGATCTCTCGCACGTGTGGATCATCTGCGACGTCTATGAAAATGACCTGCCCACCGTCCATCTCGGCCAGACCGCCGATATCCGGCTGAATGCCTATCCGGATCGGGTCATCAAGGGCACCATCGGCGAGATCGACGCCGTTCTCGACCCCACCATTCGCACCGCCAAGGTTCGTCTCCAGGTCCCTAATCCTGACCACATCATGCGCGTGGGTATGTTTGCCACCGCCACGTTCCACGGACGTAAGCCGGAGGGGCATGCGTCGGTGCCGGCTTCTGCCATCCTCCACCTGCACGACCGTGACTGGGTCTATGTGCCCGCAGGAGACGGAAAGTTCAAGCGGGTGGGCGTTGTCGGCGGCGCAATGATCGCTGGCGGAATGCAGGAGGTAATATCCGGCCTCTCTTCCGGGCAACAGGTAGTGAAGAACGCGCTTGAACTGCAGAACTCGGTGGACCAGTAATGATTCGTGGTCTGGTTGATTTCGCACTCAACAATCGGTACATGATCCTGGCGGCCGCCATCCTGCTATTTGTCTGGGGCGCCATCTCGTTTCACAATCTGCCCGTCGAAGCCTATCCGGACGTAGCCAACAATTACGTCGAGGTGATTACGCAGTGGCCTGGGCGCGCGGCCGAGGAGGTGGAGCAGCAGGTCACGATACCCATTGAGATCCAGATGGCCGGCATCCCGCACATGCAGCATCTGCGCTCGTTTTCGCTGGCCGGTCTTTCCGACGTCAAGATGATCTTTGACGATGACTCCATCAACGACTGGAATCGTGAGAAGGTTCTGGAACGGCTTTCACAGGTCACGCTGCCCGCCAATTTGCAGCCGCAGATCGGCACCGACTGGAGCCCTGTCGGGCAGATCTACTGGTACACGCTGCATAGCACCAATCCCGCCTACGACAACATGGAGTTGAAGTCGCTCCAGGACTGGACGCTGGAGAAGCAGTTCAAGTCCGTCCCCGGCGTCGTCGATGTTTCCAGTTTTGGAGGCATCACGCGCGAATACCAGGTGCGGGTCGACCCCAACAAGCTGATTGCGTATGGGCTGAGCATCGGCCAGGTGGAACAGCAGCTCGCCAACAATAACATCAACGCCGGCGGCAGCTTTATCGAGCAGGGCCAGCAGCAGGTGAATGTACGCGAAGTTGGGCTCTTTCGCAATGTCCAGGACATTGAGGAGACCGTTCTCAAAACCTCGAATGGAACCGCACTGCGGGTCAAGGATATTGCCGATGTCGTGCAGGGGCCGAAGATTCGACTGGGGCAGATCGGCAAAGCGATTCGTCGAGTCGACGGAAAGATTATCGACGACAGTGACGTGGTCGAGGGCATCGTGTTGTTGCAGAAGGGTGACGATTCCGATTCGACTCTGGTGGGCATCCATGCCAAGGTCAAGGAACTCAACGACCAGATCCTGCCCAGGGGAGTCAAGGTTATTCCCTTCCTGGATCGCAGCGACCTGTTGCACTACACCACCCACACGGTTCTGCACAATCTGACCGAGGGCATTGTCCTGGTGGTGGTCATTCTCTTTCTCTTTCTGGGGAATGTTCGCGGCGCTCTGATCGTGTCGCTCACCATCCCTTTCGCGCTGCTATTTGCCTCCATCTGTCTTGATCTGCGTCATATTCCTGCCAACCTGCTCTCGCTCGGCGCGCTC
>PLZN01000573.1 GCA_003152195.1 Acidobacteriaceae bacterium | reverse complement strand
CCGAGTCCCGCAGGGACGGCTGAACAGGCTGCGGAAGAATCCGGTGTTTTTCTTAAGGAGTGAAGGGTACGGGCTTCACAGGTTGCGGAAAAACTCGCTTTTAGGGTAGGCCGGGGATTTATCCCCGGCCTAAACGCAATGTAATCAANNTTTCCGCAGCCTGTTCAGCCCGTACATAAACCCCGCAATATCAAGAGGGCCCCTGAGGCAATGTTTCTCTTCTCACCAGGGTTTTTCCGCAGCCTGTGAAACCGCAAATACTCCTACTACGCTTGTGGCCGGAATGACAACCATTCCGTAAAGAGAAGGGAAACGCTAGGAGCCGGTTCCACCAACCACCACGGAGAGGGTGCGAATGAGGATCTTGAGATCGAGCCAGATGCTCCAGTTCTGGATGTATGCCGTATCCAGGGAGATGTAGTTATCGAAGGAGGGATCTTGACGCGCCTGCACCTGCCATAGGCCGGTCATGCCGGGCAGCACGTCAAGACGCCGTAGATGGCTGAGATCGTAGCGCTTGACTTCGCTGGCGATCGGAGGCCGCGGACCCACCATGCTCATATCCCCGCGCAGCACATTGAGAAACTGGGGCAGTTCGTCCAGAGAGTATTTACGCAAAAAGTGGCCGAACCTTGTGATGCGAGGATCATTGCTGATCTTGAAGAGCACTCCGTCGCGCTCGTTCATGTGCAGAACCTCGTGCCGGCGAAGTTCTGCATCCGCAACCATGGTACGGAACTTGATACAGCGGAAGACGCGCCCCTTTTTTCCAATCCGGTCGGAACAATAGAAGATGGGCCCGGGCGAATCGAACATGACGGCGACAGAGATGGCCGCAATCATTGGCGCCAGGACGAAGAGCGCTACCGACGAAAGCAGCACATCAAGAATGCGCTTGAGAAATAGTCCGATCACTGGGGTTTCCCCGCGGTGCAACGGAATGGTCGGAAACTGGCCGATATACTCGATTGGGCTGTTCCAGGCCAGGCCGTCGTAAAGCTCGGGCACAACGCGGATATCGATACCCGCCTCCCGGGCCTGGCTTACGATGCGCATGACAACTCCGGCCTCGCAGGGTGCGGAGAGGAAAATCTCGTCGGCGAAACACTTGCGAGCCAGCTGCAGCAACTGATCGATGGAACCGAGAGTATCGCTGGCGAGAGCTTGATTATCGGGTTCGGCTCCCGGTAGGCGCACGTAGCCCTTGAAGGTGTACCCGAGATGTCGAATGCTATCGAGATGGTGGCGCATCGCTTGGCCGACCCTGCCGGTGCCCACGATGATGATGTTGCGGGTTTCCAGGCCACGTTCAAAACGGCGATACATCATCATTCGCCATGCCAGGCGGCGAGCGCAAAGCAACACGGTGGCCGTTACAACGGTAATGATCACCACACCGCGAGAAATAACTTCTCCGCGCACCAGATATAGGGCGCCGGACAACAAGAGCCCCGCCGTGATACAGGCCTGGATGGTGAGGCGCTGTTCATGCAGGGTATTGCGCGTTTGCATTGGGCCGTATAGGTGGTAACGCCGGCTGACAAGAACGAGAGAGAGAATAAACCATGCTAGACAGCCGAGAAGGATGGCTGGGTGGGTATGGAACATCACATTCGTTCGGTAGGGCGAGTCCGCTCCAAAAAGCCCCTCACCGAGCCAGCCACGAACCGCGATCATCAGCGCGCCCAGAACGATGACTACATCTCCCAGAATCCAAAGCGCGCCAATGCGCACATTTTTGCCCGGGGAGTTAGAGCGGGGTTGAGCCGCAACGTCACTTGGCCGCAGTTGTTCCTGGCCGTTGGTCGCCAGGCGTTTTAGGAGTCCGGAAGTTGCCATGAATTCCCCGACAATGCTTGCGGAGGCTGCTGGAGCCCATTGGACTTTGGCCTTGGTAAGGGCCGGATCACCCGAACGTGTGCGTCAGGGTGTTACCTCGCAGGCACTCAAACCGTAACCTCATGTTACTGTCCGAGTGACTGGAATTTGGGTGAGGCGGATGGCCTTGGCAAGAACGCTCCCGGCACCGCAATCGAAGTAGAAATTCAGGAGCAAGACTCATCCAGCAATGTATTGGATGTGCTGGTGAAAGCCGGTCCTGCATAGCAACTAAGCCTTTGTTCTTCGACAGTTAAACCAGATCAAACGATGTCCTAAGCCGGGCCGGCAGGATTGGGAAAATTCCACCGGCAAGAGGGCCCAGACACGCAACCATACAGCTGCGAAGAGCAAGTAAAGTGACCCCTTTGCTCTCCGTCTTATCCAGAGAGAGCATACCATCGGTAGTCGAGATTTGCGCAAAAGTACTATCAATGTGTGGTTACTAATAGGGGACTCTATAACTAGACAGGTACGTCCCTTTCAGGGCGCAATTCGGGGCACAATCCGCACCTGCTTCTCGGCGCGGAGAGGTGTGTTGTTATCGGAAAGGCGGGGTAAGACGGGAAATCAGGTCTGCGGCAATACCAGCCTATCCAGATCCAGGAACTCGCGCAGGAACGCATCGTCCGTGCGTCTTAGCTCGTCCATGGTGCCGAAGAAGTAGGCTTTGGCCTGATGCAGGAAGAGGACGTGGTCAGCCAGCCGCTCAGCAAAGCGCATGTCATGGGTGACCACGATACTGGTGAGCCTGAGCTGACGCTTGAGCTTCTGGATGAGGTTGCCGAGCAGGCGACCCATGAGGGGATCAACCATAGTAGTAGGCTCGTCATAAAGAATAGCTTCCGGCTGCGCGGAAAGAGCGCGCGCAATCGCCACCGAACGTTTCATGCCAGTGGAAAGATCGGATGGCAGCAGGTCCGCCATTCCGGCGACGCCGACCATGTCCAGCAATCCGTTCACCACCTGCTGAATCTGATCTTCGAGCAGCTGGCCGCGTTCTCGAAGGGGGAAGGCTATGTTCTCCCCGACGGAGAGGGAGTCGAAAAGCGCGCCGTTCTGGAAGACCATCGTAACTTTCTTGCGCACAGTTTCCATCTGATCTTCTGTGTAGCCGGTGATGTCCTGGCCGGCCACCATGATCCGCCCCGCATCGGGCTTGAGGAAGCCCATGATCTGCTGCAGCGAGACGGACTTGCCCACCCCGGAGCGGCCCAGAATGCAAAGCGTCTCGCCCGCCTGGACAGAAAAGCTAACGTCGTCAAGCACGTTAACGTCGCCAAAGGATTTCGAGACGTGTTCGAAGGCGATATACGGCGGAGCCTGTTGCTGGGCCGCCTGGCTCTCCCCGGAACGCGCGGACTGGCCGACGATCTCGATCGGCGTTCCGGAAGGGATGCCCGGTCCGGAAGACGGCTGGGAGTCGGAAAACGTGCTCATTGGCTCCAGACTAAAGCATTTTCGCTTTGCCCAAAAGGCGCACGAACGCCACCGCCGCCGATACAGGCACCTGTATGATATGGGCGGTCCGGTACCTGAGCCTGAGCGAAAACAACCTACCCATGTCGAATCAATCATGAGTTCCCCAGATGCGCCCGCGATCGCGTCGCCCGCCACCTTAGGCCCCGGCCGCCAGCCCGTCCGTTTCGGTTTCGAAAACACCTTTGCGCGGTTGCCGGAGCGCTTCTACACCCGGCTGGACCCGGCACCGGTAGCGGCCCCGCGCCTGGTCAAGTTGAATGTGGAACTGGCCCGGAGCCTGGGCCTGGATCCGGACGCGCTGGCGAGCGCGCCAGGCGTGGAGATTCTGGCCGGTAACCGGGTGGCCGAGGGAGCCGAGCCTCTGGCGCTCGCCTATGCCGGGCACCAGTTCGGACAGTTTGTGCCCCAGCTCGGCGACGGCCGCACCAACCTGCTCGGCGAGGTGTCGGGGCTTGACGGCGTGCGCTACGACATCCAACTCAAGGGCTCCGGCCCGACCCCCTTCTCCCGCGGCGGCGACGGTCGAGCTGCGCTCGGTCCGGTCCTGCGTGAGTACATCGTGAGCGAGGCCATGGCGGCGCTGGGCGTGCCGACCACCCGGGCCCTGGCCGCAGTGACGACTGGCGAACGAGTGTTTCGCGAAACAGCCTTGCCTGGAGCTGTGCTGACCCGGGTAGCGGCGAGCCACCTCCGCGTGGGCACCTTCCAATACTTCGCCGCCCGGGGAGACACGGAAGGGACGCGCAGGCTGGCAGACTATGCGATCGCCCGCCACTACCCTGAGGCCGCACAGGCGAAGCAGCCGTACCGCGCCCTGCTGGATGGCGTCATCGCCCGGCAGGCGCGCCTGGTCGCGCAATGGATGCTCCTCGGCTTCATCCATGGCGTGATGAACACCGACAACACTTCCATCTCCGGAGAGACCATCGATTACGGCCCCTGCGCCTTCATGGAGGCATACGATCCGGTCAAGGTGTTCAGTTCCATCGACCATTACGGACGCTACGCCTATGGCAACCAGGCCCGCGCCGCCCACTGGAATCTGGCGCGTCTCGCCGAGGCATTGCTGCCCGTTCTGGAGCAGGCGGAGGGAAACGGAGAGGTCGCGTTGGCCTCGGCCAACGAGGCGCTCGCCGCCTTCGCTCCGCAATTCGAGGCGGCTCGCGCCAGCGGCCTGGGCCGCAAGCTTGGCCTCCTCACGGAGCGTGAGGGCGATGCGGCGCTGGCTCAGGACCTGCTCGACCGCATGGCCGCGAACCGAGCCGACTTCACCCTGACCTTCCGCCGGCTGTGCGCTGCCGTGGACGGACCGGGAGGCGACGAGGGCGCACGCACGCTATTCGCCGACCCCGGCGCTTATGACGCGTGGGCTGCTGGATGGCGCCGGCGCCTGGAAGAAGAGCCCGTCCCGGGGCAGGCGCGCGCTGCGGCCATGCGGATGGAAAGTCCGGCGTTCATCCCGCGCAACCACATGGTGGAGGCGGCGCTCGATGCCGCCGTCGGGCGGCAGGACTTCCAGCCCTTCGAGGAATTGATGGACGTCGTGGGCCGCCCCTACGAGGACAGGCCAGGCCTGGAGCGATACGCCACGCCGGCCCGCCCCGAGGAATGCGTCCCCCAGACTTTCTGCGGCACGTAAGCGCTAGGAGCGCTGCGTACCTTCGATGCGCTCGATTTCCGCAACTTCCTCCTTGCTGAGCTCGATCTCTGCCGATGCGATGTTTTCTTTCAGATGCTCGAGCGAGTAGGTGCCCGGGATGGGGAGCACCATGGGCGATTTATGGAGCAGCCAGGCGAGCGACAACTGAGTTGTGGTGGCGTGCTTTGCATTTGCCATGGCCGCAAGAGGTCCGTCGGGCCGGTTGAGTCTGCCTGCGTCCACGGGATACCACGGGATGAAGGCTATCTTGTTCTCCGTACAAAATTCCAGAACACTCTCATGCTTACGTTCGCTCAGGTTGTATTTGTTCTGAACGGAGACGATGGGCGTCGTTTTCTGTGCCTGCCGGATCTGTTCGACCGTCACCTCGGAAAGTCCGATGTGCTGGAGCTTGCCCTGTTCGCGCAAGTCGACGAGCTTGCCGAGAGACTCCTCCATCGCCACCTGGGGATCAATCCGATGCAACTGATACAGCGGAATGGTTTCGAGATGCAGGCGGCGCAGGCTCATCTCAACACACTGATGAAGGTACTCCGGCCGGCCCACGGGTGCTGCTTTTGCTGGTCCCTGGCGGGTGATGCCGCCTTTGGTGGCGATGACCAAATCGGCCGGATACGGGTGGAGGGCTTGGTAGATGAGTTCTTCCGCGATGTCCGGGCCGTACGCATCGGCGGTGTCGATGAAGTCGATGCCTGATGCTGCGGCAGCCCGAAGGATCGTATGAGCGTGGTCACGACTCTTGGGTTCTCCCCAAGCTCCTTCGCCGACGAGGCGCATGGTTCCGTAACCGAGGCGATGGATGGTAAGGCCTGCAAGGGAGAGAGTCCGATGGGTCATGCAAGATTGGATGCGACCAGATTTCCGAAAGATCAAGTTCCGGATGGACCATTGCTGGGAAATGGTCCATCCATATTCGTGTGTGCGGCTTTCTGAGAGTCGGCAACGCCGGTGGACGACTGAGAAGAAACAAGTTCTCGATTAAGCCGCCGTTGGTGTTTGGCACGGCAGGAAGCACCACGAAAAGGCGGGTGGGCCCCATCCTTTGCGCTCTCTGCAAAGGGTGGGATACGCGACGGTCGGTATCGAGATTCGTGATATCCCACCCTTCGCAAAAAGCGCGAAGGACGCAGCAACAACCGCCAAAAAAANNCTGACAGGGTTGGGCAGATTGTCACGACTGCGGGACGACAGCGGCTTCAGCCTCCAGTTTTCCTCGATAAATTTCAACAACGAGGCGTGGTCTCCGTAGGTATGGTCCACGTACCCACGCTTGGCGTAGGGCGAAACCGCAATCAGCGCAATTCGTGGGCCATCCCCGAAGAAATCAATGTGTTGAATATAACCCGAGTCGTACAGTCCGCCCGACTCGTCGGTGGTGATGAAGATGGCTGTCTGTTGCCACAGCGCGTCTTTTGCCTGGACTGAGGTGACCACCTTGCGGCAAAAAGCTTCAAACAGGAGCGGAGTCGATGAACCCGGATGGCCATCCAGGATGTCGTCCGGCTTTATAAACGAGACCGCCGGCAAAGTGCCTTTCTGCAGATCGCTATAGAATTCCGCAAGTCCCTGAATATTGTTCTTCAAATCGGTCGTCATGATGGACTTGGAATACTGAAATGGATTGCAGATGTCACAGTAATGCTGATAAACCCCGCTGGAGGGGTTAAATCCTTCGCCGTAATACTTCCAGGAAATGCCCGCGGCAGAAAGTTTGTCGCCGATGGTGGGAACCGAAGAGGGTCCCACGCTGTAGGTCTGGTCCGCGCGCAGGGTGCCATCGCGGAGATACGCAGGGTATTGGTTGTTGAGCAAGTAATAGTCTCCGGGTGCGCAGTTGCCGGAGTTGAATGCCTTGTAGGGCAGCGAGACAAGAAGACCCATGATCGCTGCAACGCCCGGCTGCGTAGGATCCGAGCAGTTGGTGTAAGAGGCATTGCTGGTGTTGCCGGGATCGGAAAGCGCAAAGCCTTCTTGCTGGTACCAGTTGTTGCTGCCGGGATACGCGTCGGGGTTCTCCACCTGCGCCGCAGATGGAGTGGCTGGATTGCCGTTGGCGTCGTTATACACAAGAGGATCAGCCGTTCCGATCGAAAGCGAGTTCGGGCCCGTTCCGCCCAATTGAAACTGGTGATAGTTGTCGCTCAGTGTGTATTGCTTGGTTAGCGAGGCGAAGTAGGGAACATCTCCAGCGGCCATATTGTAGAAGCCCATCGAAACTCCACCCATCCAGGTTGTCTGGTCGGTGAATGGCGATGGCGGAGGCAGGTTTTCAAATATAGGTCCCCAGCCTACGGTAGTGGCCACCCATGGATAGAGATCGATGGCACATCCGCTCGGGTTGGAAGGGCTGATCTTGTTGCCATTGCAGTCAATCTGTTGCCACATCTGGTAAAAGCGATGCATCGGATCGCCCGTGGTATCCGAATACTTCAGGTACCTGGTGATTGGAAATGGACCGTTCGGCAGATCGGCAGGAAAGCGCGAGTCGGGAATGAGAGGGATAAGGGGCCAAATTCCTCCATCGTGCAACAGCCTCTGGTCATCGCTGGCCAGCCCTGGATCGTATTTGACCGGAGCCCCAAAAATGAATTCGAGGTAGGGTGGGATATTCGCGGGCGCAAAGATGCGCGCACCTACTGTAGTGCTGGGCTGGGGCAGGGTGGAATAGCTGCCGGTCTGCGGCGGACTCAACAGAAAGGCATCGGCGTTGGTATCCAAGGCTTGCTGCTGTGCCGCGGCGGCGAAGTTCGGGCCCGGCTCTCCGCTCGCAGTCACAATGCCCTGTGAGAACAGGTTCCACACGTGCTGCGTTGGGTCGGGCGGCTGATAGGTAGCAAAGAGGTTATCGAAGCTCCGGTTTTCGCCGATGACGATGATGACATGCTTGATGGGAGTCGTGGTTTTTCCGAACCCGGAATCTCCTCCGCTGCATCGAGCGAACGGAACGCCAAGGGCAAACGCCAGCACGACTGCTATAGGAAGTGAACGGTAGGCCCGCAATCTTGTCTCCCTGTCTCTACGTGTATGAGTGCCTGGCCGATACACGGCAACGATCGCCCGTTTCTTCTCGGTAATCGCACACTCTGCAGAGAAATACCAACTAGAATTCGCGGGAAACTCGGCATGGGGGTTTAAGTTGCCGAAAGGGGAGAGCCCGGCCCAGCCAATATAACACAGCATTGCGGCGGCGCAATTCAATTTCGATCACTGCCTCCGGTTAGGCGCGTGTTGACTGCTACTGATCAACTCCTGGATTGTCGGCAACTCGGAGATTAGGAAATCCAGGTACGCTGGCGCGAGGGGCACCCAGCGCTTCGCTTAGGAGCAGATTTCCTATCGATGTCAATAGAGCGCACCATCGGCATCGCTCAAAACGATCTCTCGAGTGATGCGCGCACCTTCCTATGTAGATCCATCGGCCGCCGCCAGCGGCGCGGGGGGGAAGGGTGCGCCTTAACGCACTAAGCGCCTAAAGTCTCCGCACCGGTGAGCTTTACAGGTTGCAGAAAAACTCTGGTTTTAGGGTAGGCCGGGGATTTNNCCCCGGCGTAAACGCAATGTAATCATCGTGGGCTAAACAGGCTGCGGAAAACCCTCTGGTTCGAAGGGTACGGGCTGAAGCCCGTACCCTTCATTGATAGTGTTTTTCCTCAGCCTGTTTAGCCCCTGAAGTATGCTTTTCTGCATTCGGCGCGAGACAGTTGCGGTACAGAAAACCAGGCCGGAGAAATCGCTTCTACCCGATCTATTCACCGCTACCTGGTGAAGAGCATGGCTGGTGAAGTGGTTGAGCGATCCTGTCTGACCGTCTGACCGAGTCCGGAAAAGAGCACTTTATTGGCCCCGCCAAACCTTGTATCCTAGCGGAGAAGGAGGGAATCATGGCTATCAAACGTGCAGCGAAGAAGACGGCGACCGGAACGTCGCGTGGTTCTGTCCGTTTCCGTTCCGCCAACTCCGGCACCTTCGCCGTTCGCTTTCGGAAGTCGTCCCCGACCTGGGAGACCAACCTTGAGAACAACCTGGTCGAAGAGGGCTTGACCCGTTCCAAGGCCCGGGAATTGGTGAGACTGGCGGCATCCTAGCCGATGGCGAAGCTCGCCGCTATCGCCACCCAGATCAAGTTGGTCTGCAACCTCCTGCATCAGTATGAAGGCCTGGAAAAGCGGCAACTGCGGCGACTGCAAGCGACGGGGTTCTACAATGCATTCGCGAAGAGCATTCTGGCTGGCGACGCTCCCCAGCTCGCCGGCTACGCTTTCGACCTGGTTCACTTCCGGTCCATCCGTGGTTCCGATTTGCCGAGCATTTTGCCGGTTAGCCGGAAGATTCTCATAGAGCGGAAGCTGAAGGCGTTTGTTGGCCACCGCTTCAACGAAGCGGTGACCCCCAACCTCCGCCACAATCTCGCCATCCTCTTCAAGGCTTACGGGATTCAGCCGTGGTACTCGGATTCGGACAGTCCCAACGGGCCGGTTTTTCAGATCATTTTCGACCGGATCCGCAAGAGCGACTTTTCCCGTCTTCGATGATCGGGAGACCGAAACCCGACCCAACACCCTGATCGAAATCGGCACCGCCATCGGCCTGGAAAAGCCATACTTCTACTTCAACTACTCAGATAAGCGCACGGTGCAGATCGGCAGCAAGCGGGAGAAGATCACGACCGCCAGCGACCTCGCCGGAATGCTCTACATGCCCTACCGCGAGTACGATGTTCTCTTGCGCGAGTTCGCCGTTCGGCTGCCACTCTTCATGTGCGACCGGCGGTTCGCGAAACGCGGTCGCGTGTAGGCGCCGCAGAACAGGTACCTCGTGCAGCTTTCGCAGGAGACAACCCGAGCGGCAACCCCGGCGATTTCACAGTAACTGTGAGGTTGCACTAGGGGGCAGCTGTACAGGAGGCCGGTTTCGCGGCTATTAGTCTTACCGAATCGAGAGCAACGCATACGGGCGAGCCTGCATCGACTCTGAAAAGGTCCATACGGCGGGATCCATTCCCATCTCTGACGAAGACCGCTCGCGGACTGGAGAGGGTAAGATCATCCCATCCTCCGCCGAGCAAATAACCGTCGTCTGTCAGCAGGAGCGGAACGCGATAGTAGTTATCTCGCGTGAGCCAGAGACGGTGATCGTCGTCGTATTGTACGATCCAGTCCTTCTCATAACCGCCGGCGAAGTCTGCGATCTGCGCGCAATCCGGCTTATAAGAGACGATGGAGCGACGAAGCGAGCTCAGGAAAACTTTCTGTTTTTCGTAAGCCTCCAGATGATCTTCGAGGCTCGTTGCCTGGAACGCGCCAATGCTCAGAAGTACCCAATCGCGCATCCTATGTTCAACGTATGAGCCGCTGTCGCTGTTGCTAAAAATCAAAAGGCCGATACCCGCGCTGGGTAACATCGTCATCTCAGTTTTGAAGCCGTCGATGCTCCCAGGATGCGATACAAGTCTGCTTCCGTCGATGTGGATATCAAACCAACCCAAGCCGTAGCGACTAATGGGAGAGTCTTCGATCTGACCCTCCCAGGTTTTCTCCAGGTTGGTTTCGGAAACGATTCTCTTTCCATTCGGCGTCACACCCCCTTGTAGCTGGGTAATGAGATAACGGGACATGTCATTCATCGTAGTGGCGACCGATGCTGCGGGAGCGAGCGCCCGAACCGGACCAAATGTCCCCGGGTGCCGAGGGATCGCGTCTTCCGTAAGGTCATAGACATACGGTGTGGCAAGATTGCGGCTGAGTGTTTGCGGCTCATCGGTTACGGCAGACGCGGGCATTCCGATCGGATCGAAGATTCTCGCTTTCATCGCCGAAGTGTAGGAGTCCAACAGCCCGGCGATGGGAACGCCCTGAGCCAGGGCGCCCACATATCCACCCAGGGCATAGATCGAATTGTTGTAGTGATACGTGGTCTCGGGCGGTGCAATGACTTTTAAATCACGAACCGAATGCCAAAGGTATTCCGGCGAATCTTGATCGCCATATTGCAGAAACGGAATATCGAGTATTCCAGAGCCCATGTTCATCAGTTGCTGAACCTGCAGAGTTTCGCTGAGCCGAGCATCGGGCAGCTGAAAATCGCCGCGAAGGGAATGCACGGTTGTGTCCCAGTCAAACCGCCTCGCATCCACATCATCGCCGCGAGCATAGAGGTATATGACTTACTGGTAGATCCGATTCGGTAAACCGTATCTAACGTAAATGGCTCACGGGTTTCGGTATTTCTCATGCCAAAACCCCTCGCGTAGATAACCTTGCCGTCCTGGATCAGTGAGATGGCTGTCCCTGGTACGTCGAAATTCTTCATTTGAGACGGAACAACGGCCTCGAACGCATCGATCAGTGCTGGGCATATCCGCGATTTTGGACAATTGATCGCGGGCGGGAAGCGGTCGCTTTGCACTGTCGTACTGGTTTGACCGATAGCGAGCGCGGAAACGCACGATAGCACACAAGCTGCACGAAGCTTTGGCATTCCTTAAGGCTAAATTGGGGGGATGTAGAGTACTATCCTCCAATCCGGTCTGCTTGGCAAATCAAAGATTCCGCGGGAGTTGGGAAACGATTTCGGGGACCTCCATGATAGGTAAAAGTCAAGGGG
>PLZN01000470.1 GCA_003152195.1 Acidobacteriaceae bacterium | reverse complement strand
CCGCTCTCTCGCCCTACATCAAGGAGCGGCGCGATTATTCCAGCGCAATTTTCGATGGCTAAGCGAGAGCGATCGCCATGGGCGATCACATGCCGGTGCACCTCGGCTCCATCCCGATGTCGGTGCAGGCAGCGGTCGCGGCGATTGCGTTTGCGCCGGGCGACATCGCGATCCTCAACGATCCGTATGCCGGCGGAACGCATCTTCCGGACATCACGATGGTGCTACCGGTCTTTCCCCCCGGGTACGATCAGCCTGCTTTCTATGTTTCGAATCGTGCGCATCATGCGGACGTGGGCGGAGCCTTCGCCGGATCGATGGGACCGGCAACCGAAATTTTTCAGGAGGGCATTCGTATTCCTCCAGTACGGATTGTCCGCGGCGGCAAAATCGACCGCGAGTTGCTGAACCTGATTCTGCTGAACGTGCGCACCCCCAAAGAACGTGAGGGCGACTTGGAGTCGCAAATAGGAGCTTGCCGCGTCGGCGAGCAGCGCGTTCTGCAACTGGCGGAGAAATACGGCGAGCAGAAGTTGCAAGCGTTGATCGAGGAACTCCTTGATTATTCCGAGCGGCTGGTGCGCGCGGAGTTGCGCGGAATGCCCGCCGGCGACTTCAGCGCGGAGGACTGGCTGGACGACGATGGTGTGACCGATGTCTTGCGGAAGATCTCAGTGCGGCTGCGCTTCGACCCGGAAGCAGCATCCGTGCATGTGGATTTTGCTGGCTCCTCCGCGCAGGTTGCGGGAAGCGTGAACGCGGTTCGCGCCATTACGCTCTCGGCCTGCTTTTACGTGCTGCGCTGCCTGCTGGGGGAGGATGCGCCGGCGACCGCGGGTATCTTGCGGCCACTGACGCTGCATACTCCAGCGGGGAGCATTGTCGATGCGTTGCCGCCCGCGCCGGTCGCCGGGGGCAACGTGGAAACCTCGCAGCGGATCGTGGACGTGTTGCTGCGGGCGCTGTCGCGGGCGGTTCCAGCGCGTGTTCCGGCGGCGAGCGCGGGCACAATGAGCAATTTGACGATTGGAGGGTTGGATCCCCGCATCGGCGAACCGTTCACCTACTACGAAACGGCGGCAGGCGGCATGGGTGCGCGTCCCGGGCTGGATGGCATCTCTGGTGTACAGACCCATATGACCAACTCGTTGAACACCCCCATTGAAGCCCTGGAATATGCCTACCCATTCCGCGTGCGTCGATACGCCTACCGTTACGGATCAGGCGGCGCGGGGCTGTTTCGAGGAGGCGATGGACTGATACGCGAAGTCGAGCTGCTGGCCGATGCGCAGGTGACGCTGCTGGCGGAGCGCAGAAAATTGCGTCCCTATGGATTGCAGGGCGGAGAAGACGGCACCGCCGGACGAGCGTGGGTTGCCAAGTCTGGCGGTACTGAAGTGACAGAGCTGCCCGGGAAATGCAGCCTCCGCCTGTTGAAGGGAGACATACTGCACCTCGAGACCCCAGGTGGCGGAGGCTGGGGTAAACGTTGAAACAGGATGTGGATGTGGTCTTCGGCGAAGAAACCTCACCGGAGGACCCCCTCGTGCCACGGATCAAGGGGTGCCCCATATCTCGCCCGTTTTTGGCGAGATGTGGGATACGCAGACGTTGATTTGGGTCGTTGACGAATCCAGTATGCCGAAGGCTGTCAAATGGCGCCGCGGAATGCCACATCTCGGATTTCCATGTACGCAACCAAACCTTCCGGCACCTCGTGCGACAGAGAACTGGCTGCCCCTCAGTACAAGGAGTCCTTGGGGTCCTGATAGTCTTCTCCGAATTTGTTCTTATGCGCAGGCACGTGCGTGTCGACCGTGACATCCATCACTCCCAGGTCTTTCTGGGAGGCTGTTACAACCACGCGTCGGCTCAGAGCATTCAGATCCTGCGCGCTACTGCCTTCCGCCCACACATGCATCTCGTATGTACCCGGCGGTACCGCGTGCAGCGTAATGCTGCCATCAGCCGGTGACACTTCAAAATAGGGCGTGGATAGAGTGACGATAACCGCGCTCATCTCCGGATGAATATTGCAAAAGATATACGAAACGCCATCGTGGTCGAAGTGCACGGTTCTTGTACTTCCGCTTTCATACAGCCCTAGATCGAAGCGTTTTCCATTGAACAGTGAAAAGACATTATGGAAAAAGGGGTCGAGGTTAGGAAAGTCAACGCTGCTGCCCGTGGGAATCACGAGTAGATGCGGCGTGAACTTCTTGTCCTTTTGCACCAGCCGGTAGTGCCCTGGTTTGGGTCTGGATACATCCTCTGTCGAGGGGGAGAGAGGCGTAAGCCACACGGCGACCCCGGCCGAGCCGGCCGGCTGACCCGTAGGTTTACCCAGCCGGGTCACTCGAACTTGCACGGTGGCATCCACCGCCTCGGCATAGCTGGCCGCTGCAGCGGTGACGCAGCAGAGAGCGAGCAGCAGTGCTGCGCGGGATGGCACAAGGCAGCGCACTAAAACAAATACCCCGTCGCCAAGCCCAGGCTTTGGGAAGTGTTGACCAGGCCCGAGATAGGCCAGCTATAGATGTTGCGGTACTCGGCGGAGAACAAGAGATATGTCTTCGGTCGATAGATGATGTTTGCCAGGACGGTGCGATTTCTCGCTAAGTCGGTGTAGGCGTCCGTTATAGCAGGATTGCTGTAATAGCGAAGCTGTTGTCCGAAGCCGGCATCCTCGCCGATTGCGACATTTGCCTCGAGCGATTGCGTCATCTTTGCTTTGAGCTGTGACCATCCACCCTCGTCGTTGAGGCCATGAATGTCGCCGGAATCCGGATCAGTTAAATAATCCTTAAAGGTTCCTCCGCCAAGTCCACCCAGGGCGCGTCCCCGATAGAGTTCCCCTGACAGCTCCAACCACCGGGTGAAAGGCAATTTCCAGTCCGCGGTCCCGGCCCACGCATCCACGTGCTGGCCAGTCAAATACGTTTGCCGGCTGTAGTAGCCGCCCGCGCCCACGGTGAAGGATCTATCCATAAGCGGCAAGCTGTAGCTGATTCGAGATTCGTAGCCAGGCTGGCGGCTGTGCTCGGCTGCGTTGGGTTGCCGCTCTCCTGAGATCGATGGGTTTCCCGGAGCGGCAGGATCTATCAGCGCGAAATCGAGACCTAGCGTTCCTCCGCCAAGACTCGCATGATTGATCGACTCAAGCTGAGGCGCCCAGATCCAAAGATTCCCCGACCAGGCAAACGGTGGTTCGCCGACTCCAACATACGACGTCGGTTCTACAGGAGAAATCAGCGGCGTATCCAGGGCAGCGATGAGCGCATGATTTGGCCAATCCAGTCTGGCGAGAGCGGTGCGCAGGCGCAACGTACCGGTTGAGGTCGTGTAATCCGCGTAAGGAACTCCTCCGAAGAAGTCCACGTGAAGGTCGGCCGAGGAGCGCGCGCCCCAGAGCATGGGCCCTTTCGCTTCCAGACCAAAGATGGTCTGGCGGAGTGTCGCTGCAAGACTCCCGTGGGCTGTCTTTGCATTTCTGGGCAGTGCGAGGATTGGCAGGTCGATGTTATCGACCGCGCCATCGTTCAGGAAAGATGAGAAGAGCACCAGACCGGAGATTTTGACGGGGAATTTTGAAGCGCTCTCTACTTTGGTCTGGTCATGCTGCTTGACCTCAGCTTGCAGAACTTCGTCCTGATTTTGCAATTGCTGCACGCTGCGCTGCAGCTCAGAAGCCGCCTCAGCCGTTACCGCCGGCGTTTCTGCGCTCGCTGTCGCCAGTTGTGTGCGCACTTCTTGCAATTCGGCTTGCAGTTGATCGATCTTCTGTTTCGAGTCGTCGAGCTGACGCTGCATGCCGTTCAACGCCGCCAGAACTTCGTCGAACCGCTGTTCTAAATGAGTAGACTCGGTCGCCTGCGGCGGCAAAGCCGCCGGCTTTTGTTGTGCATCGACAACGCCCGAGAGCAACACCGCCAACAGAGAAACCCACAGCGCAGAATGCTTTTCAAAATGGTTGTGGTTCATTGCGTTACCTCATAGGCGCCACATTGCTCGCGTGGCGTGACATGCTAATCGGGGGTGAGCGGCATGGTTGATCGCTGTTCATTCGCCGAGACCTCGAAAGAGTGTAAGGTGCTCTTGGCTAGCGAGAGAGAGAAGACGGTGAGTCCCGGTTCGGATGTTTCCAGCGTTACCGCGCCACCGTGCTCATGGGCGATGCGATCGGCAAGCGTGAGGCCAAGGCCGACGCCTCCCAGTTTGCCTTCGCTCACGAAGGGCTCGAACAAAGTCACGCGAATTCTTTCTGGGACGCCAGGGCCGCTATCTACAACATTGAACTTAATCCAATCCGCCGTATCGATCAGCGAAACCCGCACTTGTGGTGGTCCGCTGCCTTTTCGCGCGGCCTGGCAACCGTTGAGCAGCAGGTTATAAAGAGCGCGCTCCAGCTTCTTGCCGTCAACCCACGTCTCCAAAGAGGGTAGCGGATCGCAGAGAATCGCGACGTTATGCGCATCGGGATGCGCTCTGACCATGGCGATTGCTCTCTCCGTCACTAAGGAGAGCGACTCGTAGTTAGGTTGCAGGTGCTGGCCCGTCCGGCCGAAGATCAGGAGGGACTCGATCAGGTCCGTCATACCATGCACTCCCATCTTCACCTCGGCGAGTAGTTCCGCCCGTTCCTCTGGCCCTATGGACCAGGAGCCAAGAAACTCTGCATTGGCATACACGGCGGAGAGGTAATGCCGCAGATCGTGGGAAATGGAGCTGGCCATTCTACCAATGGTTGCCAGACGTTCTGCGTCCAGCAACTCCTGCTGCGTTCGTCTCAACCGCATGCGCATTTGATCGAAGGCCGCACTGAGTTCACGCAGCTCCCTCGCGCCTCGGCTGTGCAGTGCATATCCGAAATCCCCCGAGCCGAGGGCACGCGCTCCTGCAACCAGCGCCTCTAAAGGCTGCGTGATGGTGCCGGATATATAAGTAGCCAGAGCTCCTGCGATGACGAAGACGAGAAGTCCCAGACCGATCAGCAGTCTGTCCAGCCGGATGAGATAACGGATCGCTTCGTCATAAGATTTGAGCACGACGAGCCGGACCCGGGGAGCGCCGGCCTGAGAGAGTCTGCGGGAAGCTTCCATGTAGCGTTCGGTACCAAGTCGAACATCCGCACCATCCGATGTGCCCTGGAGAAGGCTCGGCGCACGTTGCAAGAACTCGTTGATTCTGTTGGGGTCCAACGTGGCGCCGACGATCGCATCATCCGCAGCAAAGACCACTTGGGCCGCAGCCGCTTCGCCCACTTCCCGCGCAACCTGATTGTCGATGGCATAGCCGGTCGCAACATAGCCCAGGAGGCTGCCTTCGGCGGCCGAACCAAAGTAGAGCGGTTCGGAGATAACTTCATACAACCGGTTCCCGCTTAAGACATAGTGCGTTACCGAGGAGGTAAAAAGTCCTCTCGGCAGGCCCATTGGGGCTTCGGCAATTTCGGGCGGCAGACCTTTCTCATATCGCGCGATCACCTTCCCACTGGGATCTGCGAGCGCAAAGAATGCCGCTCCGCTCACTCTCCAGAATTCGAGACCTTCGTCGCGAACGGTCCGCTCGTCTCCTGGCCCCGACCTTAGCAGCACGGTCATCAGAGCTTTTAAACTGGGTAGATCCGCGAGCAGGGTCGCTTCGCGGCGCAGCATTTCCCGGCGCTGCGTTTGCAGGTTTTGGAAGGTGGCGATGGAGCGGTGAAGATCCGACGCGAGCGCTTCGCGAATCTGCCGCTGCAGCCTGGTGTGAATCACGATCAGGCTCAACGCAGTTAGCCCAAAGGAAACGGCGAGAAGAGACAGTAGCAGGGTCGTACGCATCCGCATCGCCACCAGTCTCTCCGCCTCCGTCTTCCAGGTGCTTCTAGTATTATGTCCCTTATTTCCCTTGAATAAGTTTTGTCACTTATGCACGGAATCCGGGACAGCACCCTAACCAACCGGCGAATATACAAACTTGTAGCCCATGCCATGGACAGTCCGAAAATGCGCGGGATTGGCCGGGTCGGTTTCCAGTTTTTGGCGAAGCTTGAGGATCTGGTTGTCTACGGTGCGCGTTGATGGATAGAAGTTATATCCCCAAACGTCATTCAGCAGCTCTTCGCGAGTGAGTACCCGCTCGGCATTATCCAAAAAGAATCGCAGCAATTTGAACTCGTGTGCTGTCATCGGAACCAGCTTGCCGGCGCGGCTCACCTGCATCCTGGTGAAGTCAACCGAGACATCGCCGAACGATAGGGCATGATTGGGGCGCAATCGCTTCGAACGGCGTATCGCCGCCTGTACGCGCGCTAGCAACTCGCGCGGGCTGAAGGGTTTGGTCACGTAGTCATCGGCCCCAAGCTCCAGGAGCAATACTTTGTCCGCAACCTCAGCGACAGCGCTGAGAATGATGACCGGAGTGTCCGGCGATGCGCGCTTCATCGTTTTGCAGAGCTCTCGTCCTGACAAGCCTGGCAGCATCAAGTCCAGGATCACCGCTTCCAGTGATCCACCTTGGAAGATCTCAAGGCCGGAAGAACCATTCGCGGCGCATTTCACTTCATAGCCTTCCGCGGTGAACAAGCGGTGAAGGGCTTTTTGTATTCGAGCATCGTCTTCGACGACGAGAATCGTNNTTGACAAACCCTTGACAAACCCAGCCTCCGCTGGTCGGGGGTCTTGCATCCGTCTATCCGTCCTGCCGACTGCGGCCTAAAGTGGGATCTTCAGTTCCTATTTTCTCTACCACCAGCCACCAGGGTCCGGAACCAATGTACCCTTTGTCATCCCGACCGGAGCGAAGCGCAGTGGAGGGATCTGCGGTTTCGCGAGGGTCGGTCTACGTAGGGTTCGTTGTACGATGGCAGAAAGACATACCAGAAGATAATACATTGTTCTGACTGGATAGCATTCACTGCCTGGCATGTCCACAATGACACAACGGAGACAATGATCAGACACAGCCCCTCGGCTGATCGGGATAAGCTTCGGGTGTAGGTCTTAGAGGTGTGCAACTTGCGGGTGGCGATCGTTCATCATTGGCTTGTCACGCAAGGCGGCGGTGAACGCGTGCTGGAAGCGTTGGCATCAATGTTTCCCGATGCCGACATTTTTACGCTTATCGCCGATCCGGGATCTACTCCGTCGAGTCTTCGAAGCCACCGCATCACGCAATCGTTCTTAGGGCGCATTCCATGGTCGGGCAGATTGCATCGCTATCTTTTGCCGCTCTACCCAATAGCGGTGGAGCAATTAGACCTGCGGGGCTATGACTTAGTTGTTACCTCGGATGCCGGGCCCGTGAAGGGCGTGATCGTCGCGCCCGGGACATTGCATATCTGTTATTGCCACTCCCCGATGCGATATATATGGAGTCATTACCATGAATATCGCAAGGGGTTTTCAGGACTTGCGAAGTGCGCATTCTCCGCATCTGCGCATTATGTCAGGGCATGGGACTTTGCCGCTGCACAGCGAGTGACGCTGTTTGCCGCTAACTCTGTAAATGTGTCCACCCGTATTCGACAATATTATTCACGGCCGAGTGTAGTCCTCTATCCACCCGTAGACACTTCGTTTGCCCGCCTGGAAATGGATGGGGACGACAGCTATCTCGCCGTGGGAAGGCTTGTATCTTACAAGAGACTGGACCTCTTGATCGCGGCTTGCAATCGTGTCGGGCGCAGACTGCGGATCATTGGAAGCGGCCCTGAAGAGAGAAAACTGCGCGCCCTCGCTGGCCGGTCGATCGAGTTTTTGGGGCACGTAGAGAGCGAGGTTCTGTGGAATGAGTACGCTCGTTGCCGGGCGCTTCTATTTGCCGCCGAGGAAGATTTCGGCATGGCCCCGGTGGAAGCACAGGCTTGCGGAAGGCCTGTAATTGCGTATGGGAAAGGCGGCGCTCTGGAGTCCATTATACCGGGAAGCGGACTGGGCCCACGGAGTCGTGCTACGGGCGTCTTCTTTCATGAACAGAGTGTGGGCGCATTATGCGGCGCAATTCTTGAGTTCGAACGCAGAGAACAGGAATTCGACCCTCTGTTCATCAGCGACTGGGCTAAGCGATTCGATTCCGCGTACTTCGTCGATGGCTTTCGCGAGTTGGTAAACAGCGCCATGGCATATTCTGGACAAAACTCCACCGTCAAGCACAGCGGCGAGATGAACAGGCATAATCACCTGTTTCCAGTCACTGGTGCCCGGCAACGGGGTGCCTAAGTGGGCGGGAGTGTGGTCATTGACGCTCGCTGGCTAAGAACCGGCATCGGCCGCTATACCCTATCGTTGCTGCACGGGCTGCGCGAGCGTCTGAAGAACGTTTCTCTTACTTGCATCACCCAACCGCAGCATCTCGACTTGGTCTCAGGTTTGTGCGAGCGCGTGATCACATGCGATGCCGGCATTTATGGAATTAAGGAACAGCTTGCATTGCCTTGGCTTGCGAGAGCAGCTTCGGCATTGTATGCGCCGCATTACAACATACCGGTAATGTGGAGGCGTCAGCTGCTGGTGACAATTCACGATCTGAACCACCTGCTGGATACTACCTATCGCGGCAGTTGGAAATCACGGCTGTATGCAAAGCCACTCTTGAGCATGGCTGCCAGGAATGCGGATGTCATTATCACGCCCTCCGAGTATACAAAGGCGATGCTCAGCGAACACCTAAACGCGGAGCCGGCGAGGATTTCAGTTATTCCAGGCTGTGTCGCCCCGTGTTTTCAGAAGAAGGAAAAGAAGGAGGCGCGCTCCAACGTCGCGCTTAAACTCGGCATCAACCGCCCTTACCTCCTTTTTGTAGGCAATTGCGCACCCAACAAGAATGTGCCCCTGCTCCTTGAATCCATGGCTCAGCTGCGAAGCAGGAGAGACGACGCACCACTGGGCGTCCTCGCGGGAAGTGACTGCCAGTGGAGGCCGCAAATGCAGGAGTATGCACGCAGTTTGGGTCTGCAGGACGAGGCCGTCTGGCTGGACAAGATCACCGATGTCCACCTGGCCGAGCTATATTCCGCTGCGCTGATGACCATCGTACCCTCGTTTGAGGAGGGATTTGGTCTGCCGGTGATTGAATCCATGGCGTGCGGCACGCCAGTGATCTGTTCGCAGGCTGCGTCATTGCCCGAAGTGGCCGGTGACGCGGCGTTATTGTTTTCCCCATATTCCTGCGAGCAATTAACCGATAATATCGAGCATCTGATGGATTCAACTTCCACCCTGGAAAAGCTTATTGCCGCGGGGCTGGCGCGGGCTTCACTTTTTTCACAACAGAAGTTTAGCGAGCGTCAAGCCTCGGCTATTCTTGAACTCATATCAAACTGACAGCTCGGGTTCTTCTATCCAATCAGGATTTGCCCCGACGCGGCGGATCCTCTGGGGAATGCATGAATGACCTTCTCGAGCGTGAGATAGAACTTCCGCTGCTGGTATCGAATATCATGGTTGGCTGAGAACACCTCAAGCGCTCTGGCGGCCAGATGCTCTCTATAAAGAGGTGAGAACGCGATCTTATGAATGCCTTTCCCCAAAGCAGCTGGACTGAAGTCGTCCACGATTTCGGCGAAGCCTTGCTCCGATGCGTAGCGAACTAAGCTGGAGTACTTAGGACCGAAAACAAGAATTGGTTTGCCCGCTGCGAGGTAGTCCGCGGTCTTTGATGGGAACGCCGTCTCCACGGCGCCTCGAGAGCCCTCCAAAAATGAATATGGAAGAAAAAGAATGTCTGCGCTTGATAGCACGCTCGCCAGTTCAGACTGCGGTACCCAACCTCGACAGACGATATCCTCGTGGTCCCACCCACAGGTGCGGATCTCAGCATCTGTCATGGTTGTGCACAGATGCAGTTTGGCCCCTGACATCCCATCCTCTTCCAACTGCCCGCTCGTGATCAGGCCGGCAAGTAGATCCAGGCAATCCCTTACTGTGTACCCGATTAGGCCGGCAAACAAGATGACCGGACCGCCCTCGCGTGTAATCGGAGCGCGGCCCTCAGCGTGGCACGCCGGCTCTGTGGTTGAGGGCAGTTGAATCTCCGATTCCACACCGTACTCTCTCGAAACCAACCGCTGCATTTCCGGGCTCACGACATAAATGTGGGCAGCATTTCGCAGAATCTTTCTCGTCAGATAGCGTTTCAATCCTCTGACAAAATCCGAAGGGCTGGCATAAGCAGAAATAGAGTTGTCGTGTACTATCGTGACGTGCGGCGTCGCCGTGACCCAAGCCGCGAACGCTGCTGCGAGATAATAGCGTCCTTGAACAATCGTGATCAGTGCTTCAACCTGTCTCCGTCTCACTTCCATAATTGTTCTAAGTGCAACTAGGGCGAGTCCCAGGCAATTGGCAGCGCGTATCAGGGCCCCGATCAACAGGTATCTGGATGTGTCGAAGGCCGGCACTACGATGTGAGGGCATTCGACAAGGCCCGTTGCTTGCGAAGCTCTCATCCCGGCTTGGGACGTGATGACCGCCAGACAATCCGCTGGATGTTTATAGAGCAACCGTTTTAAAAGAATCGCCCCGCCGTGATGGTTGGATGGTGGAAACTCGCCCACATAGAGCAGCCGGGGAGTGCGCATGGCAAGCCCGTCCTCTTCAGAATCTGGCAGTACCGTTGTCATCCCGCCCGGTGACCTCTAAGCTTCGAAGTTCGCATGTACCAACCTGTGCGTCTGAAGATTGTAGACCTGGCGCATCCATTCGGCAGTAGTTCGAAGGCCCTGTTCCATGCTGTGTGTATCCTGGTGGCCTAAATCTCTGATCGCCTTCGAGGCGTCGACTAGTTTATGGCGCGTGGTCAGGACCTCCGCATCCCGCCAC
>PLZN01000291.1 GCA_003152195.1 Acidobacteriaceae bacterium | reverse complement strand
AACGCAGGGGTCCACTCCAGACGGAGCTGGCACTTTCGACCCTTTTCGGGGACAGACGGAATTTCCCCGAATGGGCGTCGCGTACACACTAGCTGCTGACCGAAGACAGAGCATTTCATCTCTGGGTACTTAGCAAACCCCTTCCAAAGACGGTCAAGACGGCCTCGCTGGCATTAGGGGAAATTCCGTCCGTCCCCGAAAAGGGCCGATCGGATTCTCCGGCGCACAGTCCGCCGAAGCAAACGAGTTCTGAGAGTGACCCCTCGTAGCGCAGTCACGGGTACATGCGGATGAGCATGCATCCGGGTAGCCGGATTTCTGATGCCGGAAAGATTTAAGCAGGCTAAATTTCAAGCTGATTGGTGTACTAGTAACATACACATGGCCACGCAAAATCCATCGGATCCTGGAGTTCAGAACGATGGGGTTAGTTCGTCTGCTGTCCCCGAAACTCCCGCCCCTTTCACCTGCTAAGCATTTCCGCAGCCTGTAAAGCCTGCGGAAGCAATCCCCGTCAGAAGTAAAATCTTTCGTCGGCCCAGTGTGACAAATTCGGTGACAGACGGAAGTGGCACTTTGGAAAACACAAGAAACGAGACAAGTCGCTCCCTGGTCCTTGGGAGTCCATCCTACTGGCCACAATTCGCAATCACTAAGGATCGAAACGGAGTTCACTCTGGCTTCGATCGATAACGATCTTTTCTGGACGTCCCCGCTTCTGCGGGCTAAGCGCCGCGGGGCGATCTTCTCCAGGCCCCTGACGAACTCGCCAGTTCCCAACGGTCGACCCGTATGCGTGCACTGGCGAATGGCGGCAAGCTTAGACTCCATTTGGCCTGGCGCAAGGTCCTCATGGCAAGTGGAAACGGTCCAANNCACTGGATTCAGTTCTGTGTAGCGCAATGGTTCCCACAGATGTGGCTCGTCCAGCGGACAAGAATAAAATCGCCCTTGCCATGCATGCCCGCTTGAGTTGTTCTCCCGCAACAAATTGAGGTATACCGCACGATCAGCATCGCAATCCAAGATGAATCGCCGGGCGTTACCACGCTGCGTCAAATGGTGCGGAACATTAACGGCTACAACCCGACCCAATCGTGCCATAACACAAAACAATAGCGGGCAGCAGTTCGGTCTGCCCCACTGATCCCCGCGCTACGCCGTGTTTCCATACAAGCCTCTCGCCGGGCGGCTAGAAAGATGAACATTAGTTAATGTTCGCGGCATGGGGAGGGGCTTGTTTTAAAGTGTCACTTCCGTCTGTCACCGAAATCTTGAACGGGGCGCAGGTCGGTGATCTGTTCATGAGCCTGATCCACACCTGCCAGTTATGTAACGCTAACTCCTTCGACTATCTGATCGAGTTGCAGCGTCACGCCCAGGAACTGGCCGCCCGCCCCACGGAATGGATGCCGTGGAACTATCGCGAGACTCTGGCACGAACTGTGAATCTTCCCGATCCCGCTTAGAGTTATGATGAGGCCCGAATGGCCGAAAAGGATAGTCTGCGGCCAGGGGCAGGGAGCTTCGTGAAATGCCCATAAAACAAGGGTCCGGCATTAAGAAATCAGGGAGGGTTTTCGGCCGGGGGCAAAAGACCGCCAAAACAATCCGCGCAGGTACCAGAGAAGTAAGGAAGAGAGAGCAGGGTCTCCCTGCTCTCTGTATAGCGGCAAATGTTCCTTGACTTCACCACTCCACTTAAGATTCGCCATTGGTGTTCGGACAGTCATTAGCTTTGGGGCACGACCCTGTCGGCCGTAAACGTGATGTCGACTTCCGGAGTTCTCACGCAGTCTTGCCCTTTGCCTTGCAGTGAACAGACGTAACCCTGACCAACTCCTATCATTTGATTCTGGTTTTTGAGCCTCTGAATCTGATCGACTCTGAGTAGGACAACCGGGTTGCCGCTGGGATCAAAGGCGAAGAAATACGCTCTCGAGCTGTAGAGATTCTCGCCAATGCGCTTCCAACTGCCGAACAGGGTTGAAACGCCACCATTCAACCGATCATTTGAACCCGTTGCTTGCCAAACGCCACCCCCAGCAAACGAAGCCATGGCGGTAAAATTTGCCCCGCTTTGGTTGATGCGCGTGATTGCGGTAAGCCAGGTACCCTGGACGGGTGCGGGTGTACCATCTTCAGCTCTAGCGGTCAAACTGGTGCCACCCACGACGAAAGAAAAAGCGACGAACCCAAACAACAGGGCCATCACTGTGCGTTTTGCGTTTGCCTTCACTACGACGAGAGTGTTCAGAATTGAATTGTTTTTCATGGGGACCTCCTTTAAGGTCTGAGCAAGCTCTACGGTTTCCGGAATCCGGTGTATTGGTTCCGAGTTGCTGACAAATTCCCCACCTGGCAGGTGAATGGGTTGTGTTGCGCTTGAGACTCACTTTCCCCCTTCATCCGGATAAGGCGAAAAGAGCCCGCGAAAACCGTAGTGACCGCGAAAAATATTTGCCGACCGGCTCCGAATCGTTGTTCGAGTGGAAGAGTAGATATTCACGCTCCGACAAGGAAGGCCTGTGTGACTGAGGTTCGAGAGCACGAACTGACCCAACTGCTCAGAGCCTGGAGCGAAGGGGACGAGCAGGCGCTGGAAAAACTCGTGCCGTTGGTCTATGCGGACTTGCACCGTTTGGCCCGGCATTACATGGCTGGCGAACGTGCTGGTCACCTCCTGCAAACTTCGGCTTTGGTGAACGAGGCCTACTTGCGGCTGGTGGACATTAAGAAAGTAAACTGGAAAAACCGGGCCCACTTCTTCGGTGTATCGGCCCAGCTGATGCGGCGAGTCCTGGTGGATTTTGCGCGCTCTCGCCGCTCGCTCAAGCGAGGTGGAGAAACCGTCATGGTGTCATTGGAGGAAGGATCAATAGCCTTTCCGGGCGCGGGGGCTGACGTCGTGGCACTCGACGATGCACTCAAAACTCTTGCTGCGATGGATCCCAGAAGAAGCCGGGTGGTGGAACTGCGATTCTTTGGCGGGCTCAGCGCGGAGGAGACAGCCGAGGTGCTGAAGGTCTCAGCCGAGACCGTATTGCACGATTGGAAGCTGGCTAAGGTGTGGCTTCTGCGCGAGTTGAGTGGAGCCAATGAAGCCTGAACTATGGGAGCGGATTGCACAATTGCATCGCGCCGCCCTGGAGATCGAAAAGGGGGCCCGAGCCGCATTTGTGACAGAGGCGTGTGCCGGAGATGAGGTGCTTCGGCGCGAGGTTGAATCGCTTCTCGCCTTGGAGGGAAACGCCGAGAACTTCATGGAGAATTCTGCCTTAGAGGCGGTGGCCGCGCAATTGGCCAAGGAGCAATTCCCGATTGGAGTTCTGAATCCGGGCACTAAGCTCGGATCGTATGAAATCCGGGGAACCCTCGGCGCGGGCGGCATGGGAGAGGTGTATCGTGCGCGGGACTGTAAGCTCAATCGCGACGTCGCCTTGAAAATCCTACCCGCTATATTCACCGATGAACCCGCGCGCATCGCCCGCTTCCGCCGGGAAGCCCGGGTGCTGGCATCGCTGAACCACCCCAACATCGGGTCCATTTACGGACTGGAAGAGTCGAACAATCTTTGCGTCTTCGTGCTTGAATTGGTGGAGGGAATCACCCTCGCGGATCGCATCACCGGAGGCGCCGTCCCGCTGGAAGAGGCGCTGGCGATTGCTGGGCAGATCGCGGATGCCATGGCGTACGCTCACGAAAAGGGAGTCACGCATCGCGACGTGAAACCTGCCAACATAAAGATCACGCCCGAAGGCAATGTCAAAGTACTCGATTTTGGTGTGGCGAAAGTACTGCAAGGACATGAAAATTCAAGTTCTGATTCCTCGCGTTCACCCACATTTACCAACCCAACAACCTATGAGGGCATGATTCTAGGCACCCCTGCGTACATGAGTCCGGAACAAGCGAAGGGCAAGCTGGTGGATAAGCGCGCCGATATCTGGGCATTCGGCGTGGTGCTGTACGAGTTACTCACGGGTGGGCACCTGTTTCAACGCGAGACGGTATCGGACACGTTGGCGGCAGTATTAAAGGAAGAACCGGATTGGAACCGCATTCCGGTCAAGGTGCGACCTCTCCTGCGGTATTGTCTCGAAAAAGATCCGAAGCGGCGACTGCGAGACATCGGAGATATGCACTTGTTACTCGAGACCGTTTCGGTTTCTGGCCAGACACACCGACCCTGCCTTGCGTGGGGCGCCGTGGCTGTGTTTCTCGTCGCCCTCGCAGCGATATCCGTCATTCATTTCCGCGAGAGGCCATTGGCGTCCGCGCCGGTTCAATTCCAGATCTCTCCACCTGGAAGCCTGCCCCAAGGCGAAGCGTTTGCGGTATCGCCGGATGGTCGTCATCTCGCGTTCGCCGCAACCGGTTCTGATGGCGCAGCACGCTTGTGGATCCGCGACCTGGAGTCGCTGGAGGTTCGGGTCCTTTCGGATAGCTACCCTGCATCTGTAAAGCCCCGCGGCGTAGTGCCGCCGTTTTTCTGGTCTCCCGACAGTCGGTTCATTGGATTTCAATCCGGGGGCAAACTCGCAAAAATCAAGATCTCTGGCGGCCCGGCACAAACACTGTGTGATGTGCAGGGAACCGTAGTGAGCGGTTCGTGGAATCGCGATGGTGTGATCGTTTTCGCGGATAATATCAGAGGCATAATGCAGGTTTCCGCCGATGGTGGAGTCGCAGTTCCGCTGACGACCTTCGATCCATCACGCAAAGAAGTTGTCCACGTCCTCCCATCGTTTCTTCCGGATGGACGACATTTTCTGTATCTGCGCGCATCGAGCACACCTGAAAACAGTGGCATTTATGTCGGCTCCCTCAATACCAAACCGGAGGAACAGAACTCCAGACGGATACTGACAACCACGTCGGGGCCAGTGTATGTGCCTTCGTCCGATTCGGATTCTGGGCAAGTGCTGTTCTTGCGCCAAGGGACGTTAATGGCGCAGCCGTTTGATGTCCATCGGCTGGAACCTTTTGGCGAGGTTGTCCCGATCGCCGAGCACGTTGGCTCCTACATCGACTACGGCCTATTCTCGGCTTCGAGCAATGGTGTCTTGGTTTACAGGAGCGCTGTCGGGCAAAATTACCAACTCACATGGTTTGACCGGCAGGGGATTATCCTCGGTACCGTGGTAGAATCCGGCCCTTACAACAGCATGGCTCTTTCACCAGACGAAAGGCGAGTCGTTGTTTCCCTCACCAATCCCGAGAATACGCCGAATTGGGATGTGTGGTTGCTCGACTTAGGGCGGAACACGAGCACACGATTGACGTACGATCAGGCCCGGGCTACGTTCCCTGTCTGGTCTGCTGACGGGAGCAGTATCATTTTTGATTCAATCCATGAGGGCGAGATGAACCTTTATCTCAAACTGGCGAGCGGCGCAGGAGGCGAGCGGCTGTTGCTGAAGTCAACTGCTGAATACAAAAACGACAAATACGCTACGAGTTTGTCCCGAGACGGTCGCTTCCTGTTATATACCGTGGAAGATCCAGAGACAAAAAGTGACCTGTGGGTGCTCCCATTGCAGGGAGATCGCAAGCCAAGACCATTCCTGCGCACGAAGTTCAACGAAGGCTTAGGTCGGTTTTCTCCCGATGGGCATTGGATCGCGTACACATCGGACGAGTCCGGCAGCGATGAAATTTACGTCCGGGAATTCTCCTCCGACTCTGCTCAAGGACCCTGGGATGCCGGGAGCAAGTGGCTGATCTCCAAGGGGGGCGGAACCAATCCCAGATGGCGCGGGGATGGCAAAGAGTTGTTCTATGTGGCTTTCGACGGGAAGCTAACGTCCGTCGACATCAGCGCCAAGCCGATGTTTAAGGCAGGAGCGCCCAGGCCTCTGTTCCAATTACCGCCTGGTTTTATCGGCGGCGATGTCACAGCAGACGGCAGACGTTTTCTCATCGGTGTGCCTGTGGCGCAAAGCGCTTCCGTGCCCTTTACGGTGGTGCTGAATTGGCAGACGATCTTGAAGAAATGAGTACCGGTATCTGGAGGCAAGCATTCACGGAAAACAGCAATCGGCGTGGCCGGCCAGATCCGTAAGTTACACCGCTCCGGCCTCAGCAAGTCTGAAATCTCCCGACGCCTCAACATCGGTCGTACCTCGGTACGCCGCATCCTTGCCGCTCAACCCAAGTTGAAATTGACCTGCCTTCCCTTATTACGCAGCACTGCCGGAAACTCACGATTAAGCGTAGTAAGTGGAATATCGACCCTGTCGTTATTAGCTGCAATGAATTTTGGGTGACACTCCAAACGCCCGCGCCCGGTAACTCAAAGCCTTTCTCCTACATCTTGAAGGACGTCGACCTCAATTATGACAACAAGAATGAACGTCTGCAGTTAGAGATCACTCTAAGAAATCTCTGACGTTGGAATAACGAGGCCCCCCGCCAATTCCTCACGCTGCATAAAGGGAAACTGCTCAGCGGTCGCGACGTGCTGTTCTGCCTTCACAATGGGCAGGTGGCCCAGGTCTCGCTTTTGAAACCTCGGGTACGTCGTCCCACGAAGGTGCCGAAATGGTTGTAGGTCTGAAGCGATGTCAACAGACGGAGCGTCTTCGAATCGCAAAGTTCAATCGTTATCAGCGCTAAGCGCATCTGGCGAAATGAAACCCAGGTCTCAAAAGCGAGACCTGGGCCACCCGCCATCTACCGCGCATGATCTGTCCGCCAGTAAGAACGCTACAGTTAAAGGCGGTGACCGGCTTTCCTATGTAGCGAGAAATCTGATAGACCTTGCCACTCCTGCTGGAGATCAAGTCGTCAAGCTGTTCATCAGAGGCTTCAAAGGTTTCTGACCCTCTTCTGACGTAGGAGGGGCCGGCGAAGTGAGGTCTCGAACTGCTTCCTGGCACAATTACCGCTAGGGCCTGTCGTCCACCGTCCGTGATGATCTTAGGGAGATACGCGACCCGCGAGTAAGCGTTCTGCATGATCTTGTTCAGAGTCATCTGCAAGCTATCAAAATCGGGCTGTCGGTCCTCGATCTCCCCGTTGTTCCGCACACCGATGTACATAATGCATGGATAGCCGATAGGCGCTGAGTTTGCAAAAGCCACGACGGTCTTCAGCCAGTCCTTGCTGTCACCACAGGTCTTTCGCTCAACGAAGTGATCCTCAGAGTCTTTCATTCGGGCCAGCAGGTCCGCATCCGACATCTCAGCGATCATTCACAGCCTCCTTTCCTAATGCTTTTCGAGCCTAGCATCGGTCGAGGCTGACTCAGCGGGCAGCTCTAGGACGTCTCGCCAGCGCGCCAGGATGACGCCTGAGCGGTCGGGGGCTCTGGGACGAGGGATTTGCTTGCAGCAGAAGACGGGAGAGGTGGCCCCTGTGTAGCGCCGGACTGTAGCAACTACGGTAGAAGGTATAGAAAAAGTGCTACACCACAGCGGAGCTTTGGGCTGCGCGCCGCCCGTTGATACGATACGTACAAGTGTCACGTTTTCAGACGGTTACCCGCTAGTCGAAACAAAGAAAAAGGGTTAGACGTTTTGTCGTCCAACCCGAACGTGAGAAATAAAAGCCTCTGAGGGCAGCTTCCGGCCGAGATGTTCTGAAAGGCATTCCCTCAGGGCCAAAGGCCCAATGATTCTGTTCGGTCTACCTACGGGCCTAAAGCCCCTGAGGTATGCTTTTCTGCATTCGGCGGGAGACAGTTGCGGTGCAGAAAAACCAGGCCGGAAAGATCGCTTCTATCCAATCTAATCACCGCTACGTGGTGAAGAGCATGGCTGGTGAAATGGTTGAGCGATGCTATCTGACCGAGTCCGGACTGCACGGCGACCGGCTCTATGCCTTTGAAAGCTCCGGCGCACAGGCGGAGTGGACGAGACGTTTTCGCTCAGCCCTCGTCGGCCGAGGGACCGTACATGCCTGGGATCGGAGCGCCGAGCGTACGAAGGTCGCGGCCCAACTGCGCGCGGTGATGGATAAGGTGATTAAGCACCCAGGTGCGGAAGACGACATAGCGCGAATCGTCGATCCAGATCTGGTCGCCAGCCGTCATCTTCCAGTTGTCATTCCACTTGGCTGGATCGAGGCCCGCGAGAACCTGCTTTGCTTTCGACGTGTCTTGGTCGAACTTCTCCAAGACTTCAGCTTTGTTTGCTGGGTCCCAGGGCTTGTAGCTGGCCATATCGAAGTTCAGGCCGTTTTTGGATAGCGTGTCGACGCCCCATGCTCCTGCCGTTTCTGCGACATGAGCGGCAAGACGGCCCAGCGTCATGGATTTCGGGTTGGCCTTCCAGTTCAGATCGGCATCGGCTGGAATCGAATCCAGCATCTTTCGCGTCGAGACAAGTTCACGGTCGTACTCGGCTATCAATTCCTCTTGTATGTCCATCGGCAACCTCCAGAATTCGATGCGGACAAGCATACGGGAAGTTTCCAGCAAAAGGAGAAGCAAAAACGAATCTCTCCGGCCGGCTGAAGACGGCAAAAGCTCGCCGTGGGCGCCCACATTGCTCGTGGCTCACGCAAGCGATGCGAATTTCCCGGGTCACTCAATATGGCAAGGTGTCAGAGAGCATAGCTTCCGGGGAAGTTTCCCGTCACTTCCCCGTGTAGCTAACTCTCCACACCGAATTTGATCCGTCGTCGCTCACCAGCAACGATCCATCCGGCGCCACCGTCACGCCCACCGGGCGTCCCCAGACGTGGCCATCCGGCAGCACGAAACCGGTGAGGAAGTCTTGATACTCGCCGCTGGCGTGGCCGGTCTGGTGCAGCGGCACCCGAATCACTTCATAGCCCACGCGCACCACTTTGTTCCAGGAGCCGTGCTCGGACGCAAAAATGTCTCCCTTGTACTCGGCTGGAAACTGCCGCCCTTGATAAAACGTAAACTCCAGCGACGCGTTGTGCGGCTGCAGCAGCACGTCCGGCACGATGACTTTGTCTTTCAACTCCGGATGCTTGCCCTGATGCCGAGGATCCTGATGGGCACCGATGTACCACCACGGCCAGCCATAGAATCCCCCTTCCTGCACGTGCGTGATGTAGTCGGGAACGAGGTTGTCCCCCAGGGCGTCGCGCTCATTCACCGAGCACCACAACTCGCTCGTCTGCGGATTCACCGCAATCCCACCTCCCGCGTTGCGAATGCCGTAGGCATACACGCGCAACACGCAATTTTCCGGATCGCAGGCCAGAATGTCCGCACGGTCATGCTCTCGCGGCGTGGTGTCGGGATCGTCCACGTTGGATGCCGAGCCCACCGCGACAAACATTCGCTTGCCATCCCGCGAAAACTCTACCGCCCGCGTCCTGTGCCCGAACCAGCCGCGATCCGGCAGGTCAGCGATGTGTTGCGGCGATCCGCTCGCCTGCAAATCGCCATTGTGATAAGGGAAACGAACTACTTCGGCGGCGCTGCCCACATATAACCATTGCGGATCGGGACCCGGAGGATAGAAAGCCAGACCATACGGCTGTTTCAGGCCGCTGACAAAGATCGCCGACTGCGCGGGCTTGCCAGCGGCGGTTAGCCCGCGAAACACCCGGATGCGTCCGGGATCGCTCTCGGCAAGAAAAATGTCGCCGTTCGGAGCCGTGCGTAAGGTCCGGGGATTGTCGAGCCCAGCCCCATACAACTCCACTTTGAATCCGGCCGGCGCCGACGGCCACACGTTTTCCGGCCGCGCCACCAGGCCCGGAGAGTTGAACGCCGATTTGGCCGCATAAGGTTGGGGTAGATCGTTCACCGTAATCTTGTGAAACGTTCCCGGCTTCTGGTAACGAAAATCGGTGAAGGGTGGGGTCGGCGGTGGCGCCTTCAGCTTCGATGTGTTGATGTCGGGCGGTAGCGGCGGGCTTGCCTCCTGCGCGGCCTGCGACGTTCCCAACGACTCTACATAGGTAACGATCTGCCAGCGCTGCTTTGGCGGCAAAGACGCCCAGGCGGGCATGCCGTTATCTTTGTCGCCCCGGGTAATGAACCAGAACACTTCACCGGGCGTAACCGAATTGAGCTTTCCGTCCACCAGCGACGGCGTGTTGCCTGTGCCTTTACCCAGCTCCCCGTGACACGACAGGCAATTGCGCGCATATAGCTTCTTTCCGGCCTGCGCGGCCTCCTCCTGGCCTGCGTACGGGTTCTTCGCCGCCTGCGCCGAAGCCGGAGCATCGTGGAACTTTGTGTTTACATATGCTGCGAGCAGCGCTGTAGGTAGCAGAATCGACGCCGCAGCGAGGGCGTGTGAATTGGCGAACGAGCGCACGAATCCTCTCTTAGACATACGCATTTCTTGGGATGATACCCTGGCGCTCTCTCGCATCGGCTGGCGGCGCGTTACGGACACTTCACTTTGAACGAAATGCGGGGAGCGATGGAAAGCATCAGCAGTACCCCGATTCAAACGGAGTCCCCGGTATTTTCCCCAGTATTCCCCGGTATCGGATAATACGCTTTCGGGAATGGAAAGCAATCGGGGAGCGCGTCCAAGCGCTTAGTGTACGGCGCGCGGCGTTTTTCAAGAGCCCTGCTCGTCGGTCAAGCGTTGTTGACCAAATAAGTTCCTAGCGCACTCCCCAGTAACGGTTAGTCAAACAATCTTTCTGGTCCCGGCCTATTTGCGAGGCGCAGCTTATCTCATGCTTCACGACGGCAAAGGAGCGTCTGCCGAATTCCAAAAGTTTATAAATCACCGAGGGTTAGTGGCGAATTTCCCGTGGGGCGCTCCGGCACGCCTCGGCCTGGCACGCGCTTACGTCATGCAAGGTGAAATTGCAAAAGCCCGCGCGGCACATCAGGAGTTCTTCACGCTCTGGAAAGACGCTGACCGCGATATCCCTCTACTGAAAGAAGCCCAACTGGAGTATGCGAAGTTGCCGTAGTTGCAGGCCAATCCATTCTCCAAAACATCTGTTCAGCTCATTTCCGTTATTTTAGGATTATCGGTACCTTCGACCATCGAGGCACGGGATGGCGGGGAACTTCGATAATCCGGTTTTCACGCAATACGAAACTGCGGCCGGATTGTTTGCTGGAAAGTCTCACGGGATCCGTTGCGGACGAGAAGGTACAGGTAGCGAAGTGACCTGGTTATGAAGGACTCTTTGGGAATCAAGGCGCGGGACCATCCCTATGTGCGAAATCCGGGATTGCTTTAAACTGTTGGAAACACTGATCTTTCCGCGCCGCTGTGTCGCATTCCTCGGATTTATCGGCAAAACCGAGGTAAGCTTCTCAGGCGCCTCAAACGCGTCAGTGAGTATGAGAACCACCAGGGCCAAGCCGCTAATTCCATGAACGGACCCACTCTCACAGCACGAGCGAAGACCCTAATTACCGGGAACAGCGAAATGGCTGATCGGATTCGTGCCCACCACTGGGCGGCGACACCCTTGGGGCCAATCGAAGAGTGGTCCGAGACCCTGGCCGCAACCGTAAATCTCATGTTGCATTCGCCGTTTCCAACCATCCTCTCGTGGGGTCCGGAGATGGTGTTCCTATACAACGACGCAGGAATCCCCACCTTGATGGGAAAGCATCCCGGCGCGCTCGGCGGTCTATACCGCGATGTCTTTCATGAGGCATGGGATCTGGTCAGCGACGATCTGGAAGCCTGCTTCTACCGGGGTGAGACGGCGGTACGGGACAACATGTTCATCCCCATCCTCCTGAATGGAGTCATCGAGGACCACTATTGGAGCTATTCACTCATCCCGGTGTATGAGAACGGCAAGGTTTCAGGCGTTTATGACGCCTACCGCAACACGACGGAAATCGTGATGGGAGCGCGGAGGCTTCGCCAGAGCGAGGCCAAGCTGAAGCTGGCGACCGAGGTTGCGAAACTGGGAGTGTTCGTGTGGCACACCGCCGAAGACCGCGCAAGTTGGGAAAACGAGCGCATGTACGAGATCTTCGGGCGAGCGCGCGAAGATGGTCCGGTCAATGGGACCGCATTCTTGAACGAGGTCGTGCATCCCGACTACCGGGAAGCCTTTCAACGGGCTATGGAAGCGACCCTGCAAAAGGGGGAGAGGTTCTACTTCGAGGGGATAATTTGCCATCCGGACAAGACGCTGCATTGGATCGAGGCCATCGGGCAGCTTCAAGTGCGGACGGATGGATCACCGGGACAGATCCTGGGCACGATGCGGGACATCACGCAGATCAAAAAGAGTGAGGAGGCACTGGGAGATAGTTCCAAGCGCCTCGGGGAACTCGCAGCGATCGTCGCATCCTCGGACGATGTGATCTTGAGCAAGGATCTGAATGGCATCATCACCAGTTGGAATGCCGCTGCCACGCGCGTTTTTGGCTATTCGGCAGAGGAGATGGTCGGTGCGTCCATTCTCAAGCTGATTCCGGAAAACCTTCACTCCGACGAGAAGACCATCATTGAAAGCATCCAGGCTGGGCGGCGTGTCGAGCATTTCGAAACCGTGCGTCTTACCAAGAGCGGTCAACTGCTCGATGTCTCTCTCACCGTGTCTCCGGTGAAGGATGAAAAGGGGCAGGTCATTGGGGCGTCCAAGATTCTCCGCGATATCTCAGGGCGCAGACGGATCGAACAATCCTTGTTGCAAGCCGAAAAGATCGCGGCCACGGGCCGCATGGCAGCGACCATCGCGCATGAAATTAATAATCCTCTCGAAGCGGTGATGAACCTGCTCTATCTTCTTCGTCCGATGATCACAGACCCGGACGGCATCAATTACCTCAGCTCCGCCGAAGACGAACTCGGTCGCGTCTCGCACATCGCCAAGCAAACGCTCGGCTATTACCGGGAACACGCCTCGGCGAGCAGTGCATCACTCGCGGAGATCGTTCTGCACGCGATCACGATCTACGAGCCGCGGTGTACGGCTGCCGGCATTGAGATCAGGAAGTCACTCTATTCATCGAGGAAAATCGTCCTCCGTCGTGGAGAGATGATGCAGGTGATCTCGAACCTGATCGTGAACTCCATCTATGCGATGCCGGCAGGCGGCGTTCTGACCATCTCCGTGGAAGATGCGAAGAGTTCACGGGATGGAATCCTGTTGACCATCCAGGATAACGGCGTCGGGATTGCAGCCGATGATCTGCCAAGAGTGTTCGAAGCATTCTTCACCACCCGCAGTACCGTGGGCACTGGCATCGGCTTGTTCGTCGCCAAGCAATTTGTCGAAAGTCACGGAGGCCAAATTGAGATTGAGAGCAGGAATAACGCGAACAATCACGGCACCGTTGTCCGCGTCTTTCTGCCGATATCCACGGCGTATGATGGCTCCGGCAACTAGGGTGCGCTAGGTGGTTTGAAGCGACGGGTGGCCCACTCAAGCCTTGTTTTGGCTTGAGTGGGGTTGTTCCGCTGCCCGTTCGCGCTTTCTTGCGGCCCACTCGGATTCAATCTTCACGCGTCCTTCGATCCCCATCGCGTAATGGCGAAAACTGCTCCACTCCCAGTCATCAGGGTGCTCACACAGCCCACGCTTCACTGGATTGCGATGAATATAGCGAAGCTTTTCCGCGAACTGCCGCTGATTTCGGATGTTGAAGCCGTAATGGCGTTTTTGCCAGTGCCTCCCGGTACAGCCTGATTTCACCCAGACCCTTGCTATTGAGGTCTCTGGTTTCCTGGTGAATTCCTTTAGCTAAAGCTTCGGTTCCCGCGTTACTGGGCGCGCCGGCTATAGCCGCGTCTAACGCAGACTTCGCTG
>PLZN01000130.1 GCA_003152195.1 Acidobacteriaceae bacterium | reverse complement strand
GCTGTCCCTACGGGACTGCATTCCCCAGTTTCTTGAATCCATCTGTCATCCCCACGAAACCTAAATCTTGTCATCCCGGATGCGAACCCCGGATTCGTTTCATCCCCCGCGGGCCGGCAACGCCGGTGAATGACTTTAAGGAAAGCCGCATGAAGTTCGTTGAGCTTTACAGGAAATCGGGGGGATGGGGCACCCGGGGATTTGTTGCACTTTCTGCCGCGGACAAGAAAATGCCCCGTTTCATATCCCGCGGGTCGGCAACGCCGGTGGACGACTATAAGGAAAGCCGCATGAAGTTCATTGATCCCAAAAAGCTCCACAGGAAATCCGGGGGCATGGGGCACCCCACGATTCGCGGTCAGGACATAGTTTTACGAGGTCGGTTTCCTCACGGCTACCCGGGGTCTTGCGTCCCGGCCGGCGTTTGCTACTTTTGCCCTAGCTTTTGCGCAGCGATCTGGCCGGCGGCAGACTTCGAACTCTTGAGCTGGGCGTAAATCTTATTCGCTTCGGCGGGATTGGTCTTCTCGTAAAGACCCGCGAGCTGCAGCTGCGCCGCTTCGGCTGGCACGGTGCTGGTTGGTTTGGCGATGAGCTGCTTGTAAAGCACCACCGCCTGACTATCGCGGTTGCTCTGCTGGTACAGGTTGGCCAGAGCCAGCTTGGCCAGCGACGCCAGTGGCGCATCATGCGTGTCCGCAACCTTCTGCAGATCGGTTTCAGCCGGCCCGGACTTGCCCAGGTCCATCGCAGTCAGGCCCGCGAAGTAACGGCCGGTCTTGCCTGCCCGAAAGAGACCGTATTGGTTGGCAAGCTGCTCAAACTGCTGGTTTGCCAACTTGGCCCGCGCAGCGGCAGTAGGGAAGGTCCTTTCCCCGGGTGCCGTCTGCTGTCCCGGCTGTGCCAGGGGAGCGTTGTAGGTGTCCATTGCCTCGCCGAACGCCAGGTCGGCAGCCGCCGAGCGCTTGCTGTAAACCACCAGAGCGCCAATCACGATAGCCAGGCAGATAAATGCGGCTATACAGGCACGGATGACTGTCGATCGGTTTTCCTGAAACCAGTCAACACTGGTCTGGGTAGCCTGAACCAACTTATCTTGTTTGAGCGCGTGACGTGTTTGTGTGTCCACGGATTTCCTTCGGAAGAATTGCTTAGGAGGGGGTCGCAGTCCCCGGATTTCCTGCTGAGCGGGCCTATTAGCCACCGCGTATGCGGTTTTCTATAAGGAAAACCGCGCGAAGTTCGCCAACGCCACCAACCTCGACAGGAAATCCTGGTTCCAGCAGCTATATCTTTTGCCGTCTGCGTGGGCACTTAAGAGTTTAGCAGCGCCAAAGTTGGCGGGTCAAACGGGCCGGGCGCGGACCGAATAGCGCCCGGCAGCGTCAAGCAGCACGGACTGGATCTTCGATCTCGCCGTTTTCGATCTTTTCCCGGCAATCGATGCAGTAAGGGGTCCAGGGAAGCGCTTCCAGCCGCTTCAGACCGATGGTCTTGCCGCAATGAATGCAATCGCCGTACGTACCCTCATCGAGTCTTTTCAGGGCCAGACGAACGAGCGAGAGTTGCTCGTGCCCGCTCGTGCCCTGGCTGAAAAGCATCTCTTTCTGATAGGACTGCACAGCCTGGTCGGCTGCGTCCAGGGCAGCGTCTGCTGCAACTTCGCGGCCTTGCTCAACCGCCGAAAGCATAGACTGTTCCAGTTGTCTTTCCTGGCGGCGGAGGCTCTCTTCAAATCGTTTTATTGTTTCTGGATTGTGCACCACGTTTCGCTGCTCCTCGAAATTTCGCTATAGTGTTCACGGTTGGTCTAGCTGCAGGCAGCTACACTTTACCAGGCGTTCCGTCAAACCGGGGTCCCCGGCAAGCAAAGCTCGCTGGGGTGGAAAGAAACGCCAGCCCATCGCAACTCTCTCCTGATCCCGTACCATGAAAACGCATTATAGTGTCGCTCAATTGGACGCAATTTGCTTGCGGAATTCTCTTTCTTTTTAAAGTTTTTTCAATTTCTTTGCGGAGCCTACCTCCAGGACCATTTTTAGATGAGCGCGGGACGCTCCCCGGTTGTCTTCCGCGCGCAGAATAAAGAATGGCTGAACATGACCTCCCAAAAAGGACGCAGCAACGGGAGAAATGCTCTACGCTAGTAGCCATGTATGAAGACTTCCATGTAACCGATCACTGGACCCAGGAGGATCTCCACTGCCGGTGGACGGCGAATGTGGTCGCCATCGCGACGCGCCATGCGGACGCAATCGACGTCCGGTTTGAGGTGAATGGCCGGCCGGTGTGGATAGCCATGCCGGCACACGCCTGGGTGGTGCAGAAGGAGCGCAGCGGCCACGTCATCACTGATCGGCTGGCGGCCCAGGTAGCGGGCCACTATCTAAAGCAGGCAGTGGAGAGTGGCTACGACAACGGCCGGGAGATGTACACCATGAGCGTCGCTGAAGTCCTCGAACATGTGGAGGCCGTGATGCGCGAAGCTGGACACTCCGCCCTGCTGCCGGAGCTGCCGGTCATGCCTTGATCGTAGCCGCCCTGACCCGTAAGGACCATTAACAAAAGGGTTGCAAAGCGTTGCTCCAAGGGGTGCGCACGGGTAAACTCATGCATACCCCAGCCACCCTCCCAGGGAGCGGATGCTGGAGCTTTCGCGGTGTGCACCGAGCCGGGAAAGGCCCGCCGGTCGCCAGGAAGGAGCGCGCGTGAATTCAGTTAGGGCAAGCGCATTCACAGGAAAGCTGGTGGAGGGATCCCACGTCCACCGGAACCTGTCGACCCCCCAACTGGTGGAGGCGGCGATTGCGCGGGGTGAGGCCAGTCTGGCTGACAATGGCGCCCTGGTGGCGCTCACCGGCGCGCGGTCGGGGCGTTCCCCACGGGATAAATTTACCGTCCGGGATGCCATGACCAGCGACACAGTGGACTGGGGCAAGGTAAACCAGCCCTTCGATCCGGCCCAATTTGAAGCCCTGCTGGCGCGGGTCGTCGCGCACATGCGGGAGCGCGACCTGTATGTCCTCGATCTATATGCAGGCGCGGACGAGCACTACCGGCTCCCGGTTCAGGTCATCGCCGAGTATGCCTGGCACGCTCTTTTCGTGAAGCAGTTGTTCGTTCGTGTGGCGGCAGAGGAACTAGCCAGCCATCAGCCTGAATTTACCGTGATCGCGGCTCCGGAATTCGAAGCTGTGCCGGAGCGCGACGGCACCCACTCCAGTACGTTCATCATCACGGATTTCACCCGCCGCATCATCCTTATCGGGGGAACGAAATACGCCGGGGAGATGAAAAAGTCGATCTTCGGGGTAATGAACTTTCTGTTGCCTGCTGGTGGCGTCTTTCCCATGCATTGCTCGGCCAACCTGGGGCAAGCCGGAGACACTGCCCTTTTCTTCGGGCTTTCCGGCACCGGCAAGACCACGCTCTCCGCCGATCCGCTGCGGCGGCTTATTGGGGACGACGAGCATGGCTGGAGTGAGACCGGGATCTTCAACATTGAAGGTGGCTGCTACGCCAAGTGCGTCGATCTGTCCCCGGAAAAAGAACCCCAGATCTACCATGCGATCCGGTTTGGCGCTGTGCTCGAGAATGTAGTCATCGACCCCGGAACCGGGGCTCCGGATTACAGCGACATCCGTTACACGGAAAACACCCGGGCTGCCTATCCGGTCGAGTTCATCGCCAATGCGGTCATTCCTGGCGTGGGCGGCCATCCCAGCCATGTGGTCTTTCTCGCTGCCGATGCCTTCGGCGTGCTGCCGCCGATTGCGAAACTCAACCCGGCGCAGGCGATGTACCACTTTCTCTCCGGATACACCGCCAAGCTGGCGGGAACCGAAGCGGGATTGGGGAGTGAACCGGTGCCGGAGTTCTCCACCTGCTTTGCCTCCCCTTTCATCCCCTTAGCTCCCGGCGTGTATGCGAAGATGTTGGGCGAACGGCTGCTCCAGCACAACGCGCAGTGCTGGCTGGTGAATACCGGCTGGACCGGCGGCGCCTTCGGTACCGGCGAGCGTATGAGCCTGAAATACACCCGCGCCATGGTAAATGCCGCATTGGACGGCCGCCTGAGCAACGCCGAGTTCGTCACCGAGCCTGCATTCGGCTTAAGCATCCCCCTGAGTTGCCCTGAGGTGCCCGCGGAGCTGCTGAATCCGCGCAATGCCTGGAAGGATCCGAGGGCTTACGACATCCAGGCCGCGATGCTGGCGGGGAAGTTCGAGAACAACTTCGCCAAATTCGAAGCGCCAGCCGGAGTGCGCGAAGCCGGGCCGGCAACCAGGAAGCCGAAGAGCTAAACCTGGATTCGTGCACGCTCGTTGCGATTAAGAAAAGAACCCTGCGGTTTCTCTTCCCCTCTGCACCAGAGCCGAAGGCGCTAACGAGCCGTGACCACGGGATCCCGCGGCGTAACTGAGCGTCCATCGTGGTAGATGGTCACAATCGATCGCGTGTTCGTGATATCGTTCAGCGGATTGCCGGCCAGCACAATCATGTCCGCGCGCTTGCCCGGCCTAAGCGTTCCCCTTGTCGCCTCGATCCCCAGCAACGCAGCGTTGTTCCTGGTGGCGCATACGATCGCCTGCATCGGGGTGAGCCCCGCCTGCACCATGTCTTCCAGTTCCCGATGCTCGGAAAATCCCGGAATGCGGACCGGCATTGCGCCTGAGTCTGTTCCAAAACCTACATGAACGCCGGCGTCGTAAAGCGTCTTGAGGTTTTTCTGGTCCATGGCAACGTCCGCCTGGTGCTGTGCTGTACTTGGATCGTGGCTCACCTTCTGACTATATTCATCGCTGCTCAGCATGGTCAGTAGCGTCGGCGGGAGGGCCGCCTTGAAGAAATCCAGTTGCATGAACCCAGGGTGCTGGGCGTAGATGTAGAACGACTCGTCGACAGTGAAGGTGGGAATGTACCAAACGCCCCGGCGTTTCATCGCAGAAATCAGCTCCTGGTCGACGGGTTTGTCGCGGACGCTGTGGGCCAGCACATCTACGCCATCGTTGACCAGTGACTTGGCGTCAGCCAGGTAGTAGATATGCGCGGCCACCCGCAGGTGCTGTTTGTGTGCCTCCTCGATCACCGCCCGATAGATTTCAGGCGACATGGAGGGCTTGGTCCCGCCAAGGCTGTCGACCCAGATCTTGACGATGTCTGCGTGTTGCCTGGCCATCGCGTCCACCACCGCGCGGGCTTCTTCCGGCGTTGCTGGCCGGTAGAGCTGGTCAGGCGCAATCGGCAAGCCGGGGGCAGCTCCCGGGACGCCTATACCCCGGCCTGCGGTAAATACCGTCGCACCATCCAGTTTGCCCTCCCGTTGCTGCTGCCGAATCGGGTACAGAAGATCGCGGTTCAGTCCCAGCGATAACATCGTGGTCACGCCGTAGCTCTCGTATTGCCGCAGCTCTGCGAGCACGTTTTCCGCGGTGTATGCCGTGGCTGAGTTTTTGCCATCTGCGATCAATGCCAGATGGCCGTGCGCATTGATCAGACCTGGCATGACCGTATCGCCGTGGAAGTCGAGAACCCGAGCACCGGCAGGGAGCGCGGCCCCGCCCCCTTGAATGGACCGGATGTGATTACCCTCGATCACTACGGTGGCATCTTCAAGCGGGGTGCGGCCGGTGCCGTCGATCACTCGCACGTGCGTCAGAGCAGTGATCCTGGAGGGTGCGTCCGCGGATTGCGCGACGGCGAGCGACGCCGCCAGGTATGCGAGCCATATCGCGGTCCAGGCCCAGCGGCCTTTCGCTCGGCGGCTCCCCAAGCTCGGAACGTCACCGGGAGATGTGTGCGGAAGCATCGTCGCTCATCGCTCCTCTTGGCGGACGCCAGTCGCAGTCCGCTGTCATGAGATCTTACGTCTCCTGTATCTTACGTCTCCAAGATAGATCTTCGCGGATAGACCTTCGCGCTATGCGTTCGCCCGCCGGCGATGAGATACTCAGCGCAAGGTGCACTGGCAATGTGGCTGGCGCTTGCGATTATCCTCGTCTTGCTCTGGGTGGGCGGCTTTCTGCTCTTTCACATAGCCGCATTCGCCCTGCACATCCTGCTCATCATCGCGGCGGTGGCCCTGGTCATCCACCTGCTTCGCGGCGGTCGCAGAATCGTATAGCACAAATAAAAAGCCGCTCCTGCCTACTCGCTGTAATGCAACAGGCTGAAGACGTCGATGTCTTTAAACCGTTCGCGTCCGTTGAGAAAGTCGAGCTCGATGGCGAAGGCAAGACCGACAATCCTGGCCCCAAGCTGGCGAACCAGTTTCACGGTTGCTTCCATCGTCCCCCCGGTGGCCAGCAGGTCGTCCACGATCAAGACATGCTGCCCGGGCTCGATCGCGTCGAGATGGATCTCCAGCGCATCGGTTCCATATTCCAGGTCATAGGTTACGCGCGCCGTCTCCCCGGGCAGTTTATCGGGCTTGCGCACGGGTACGAAACCGGCATTCAGCCGGTAGGCGAGCGCGGGACCGAAGATGAATCCGCGCGCCTCGANNTCCTTGAGCAGGGTCGTGATGTCGTAGAAAAGTATACCTGGCTTGGGGAAATCGGGGATGGTTCGGATGAGAGATTTCAGAGGCTCACAGTTAATCGGGGCGTGAGGCATGCGTACTTACCAGGCTCCTTCAATCTGGAATGATTCGAGGCCCTCGGCCATCGCTTCATCCATGTTGCGTTCTTGAACCGCATCTACACGGCTGCCACGTGAGCCGCGTTCGAGTACCGCACGAAGTTCTGCCAGTTGCTCCGGACTGCCCGCAACCATGACCTCGACCTCGCCTGCCTCAGTATTGCGAACCCAACCCTTCAATCCGCGAAGGCCGGCCTCACGATGGACCAGCCAGCGGAAGCCAACCCCCTGCACGCGGCCTTTGACAACGTAGTAGCGAACCATGGCATACGAGCCTTATGCCCGAGAAAGATAGGCACCCTCAGCGGTGTCGACGCGGATCTTTTCCCCTTCGTTGATGAACGGCGGCACCT
>PLZN01000163.1 GCA_003152195.1 Acidobacteriaceae bacterium | reverse complement strand
AGAGCAGGCGCAGGTAGTCATAGATTTCCGTGATCGTGCCGACGGTGGATCGAGGGCTGCGGCTGGTGGTCTTTTGTTCGATGGAGATGGCGGGGCTGAGCCCTTCGATGGAATCGACATCAGGGCGTTCGATCTGGTCAAGGAACTGGCGAGCGTAAGCAGAAAGAGTTTCGACATAGCGCCGCTGACCTTCGGCGTAGATGGTGTCAAAGGCAAGCGAAGATTTACCGGATCCGGAAAGACCGGTTACCACGGTAAGCGTATTGCGCGGAATGCGAATGTTGATGTCGCGCAAATTGTGCTGGCGCGCACCGCGCACGGTGATATGAGTGATGGGCATTAAGGCTCAGCAAGAAACGTTTTGGGAACAAAGTGCAGGAGCGATGAATAAGGGCCACTCGCAACGGCAACGCCCTGCGAGCGGCAAGCGTCTCTATGTATCTTATTCGGCAATAGAAACGAGGGTCAACGTAAGGCTGCTGTCTGTCACAATGACATCCTGATGATACGAGGGTATTCGCTTTTGTTGGCAACCGGCCACATGCAGAGTGCGTAAACAACGCACCGCCGGGGAGCCATGATTCTGGATTGAGGGCCATTATGCAAAATGAAGTAAATATGTTGATGGTTTTTTGCGCGGCGATCGCCGCTCTTGCGCTGGGTGTAATCCTGGGCTACATGTGTTGCAAGAGCCTGTTCGGCGTCCTGCGTTTTCATGCGCGATGGTCGCAGGCGGAGAGCGTCGAGGCTGATACGCAGGTTGTTCAGGCCTGACGTGCGGATTTGCCGCAGAGCTTTCCCCCATTGCTCCGCGGCGTCGATTTAAAATTCCCCCTCTCGATGACCCGCACCTGGCCTCGCATTGGACGTGTTGACTAGAGTTCCTGATCGTTCCACTTACTGGAATTCCCCCTGGTCAGTCAGACCGCCTTGGAGCGGTCTAACCATCACTGCGTCCAATCCCGCCTCAGTTGAAAAACCCATAACCCATCTTCACCAGCTGGACATTTTATAAAGCCGCTTTACTGCTGCGGTTGTTGCTGCTGCNNTTGCTGCTGCTGGTCTTGCGGTTGCTGTTGCTGTTGCTGCTGCTGGCCCTGGCGCATGCGCTGCAGCTGCTCAAACAATTGCTGGGGCGTCTTCACGCCGGGCGGGGGAGCGGGGGTCTCCGGGGGTGCCGGAGTAATGGACGGGAACTCCGATGATGTTGATGAGTTGTCTACGTTTTCCTGGTCATTGCTCGGCTCATCAGGATTCGATTGGGGCGCAGCTGAAGGGATTGGAGCTCCTCCGCCCCTGCTGGTGGACGAGAGGATGAGCTCTCGCGGAGCGCCGTTGCTCAGGTCGCCGACCATGACCACGTTGTATGCAGTTCCGTTGAGGAGATCGGCGAGCACATCTCGCGGTGCTCCCGGGCCGAAGCTGCCAAAGACCCGCTCATCGCCGTTTAGTCCATCGAGCCGCATGCCGCTCCTGGCGGCAAACTGGTGCAGAATGCTGAGCAGGCTGGAATTATCGGCGTGAATCGAGAGACTGTTGCCGGCGAATTGGATCGCGGCTTCCCGCGCCGGCTGCTGCAGCATGGAGGGGGGCAGTTGGTCCGCCGGCGGAGCGGGCTGCGGCTGCGGGGAAACGGCGGCTTGGGCCGGTGCGGGCGATTGCGGAGCATCGGCTTGCTGGGCGGGCTGCGCTAGACCCCGGCGGACGCCGGCAAAGCCCTGCGCCTGCGCAGACGGAAGAAGCAGGAGCGTCAATCCGCCGCTCGTCATGGCACGTGCGAACTGCCGGAAAATAGCCATACCCATACCTCTCGAGAATATCCCGGAAACACCGAGCCACGCGGAGCAAACGCCATCCCGGGGTTTGGGGTCCGGCCCTCTCTGTACTAGACTAGCAGTGGTCGCACCGGAGAGCGCGTCGGCGATGCTTGCGCCGTTGACTCTCTGGTACAGAATGGTTACCTTCCATGTCCCTGTTTGCCCAGTCGCGCCGGCGTTTTGAACTCGTGATCACCCTGCTTACACTACTGGCGCCGGGCCGGATCCTTGCGGTGTCGTGCACGACGCAAGCGCAGATGAGCGAGGCCGAGCGCGCAACCCTGGGGCAGGCCGCCAGAACGCTTGCTGCCGCAGTCCAGAACGGAAACGTTGCCGCTGCCCAGGCATTGACGATTCCCAAGGTGAGGGCACAATTCGACGGTATTGCAAACACCATCCAGCAGACGGCCCCGCTGCTGGCTGGGGCCACCGTGACGATAGACGCGCTGTACGGCCTGGACGCTTCCGATTTGAAGGAGGCCGGGGACGACACCCAATTCTTCTGTGGCGTGCCGGGCTCGACGGCGCATGTTGAAATCACCATTCCTCAGCTTCCTAAGGGCAACTATGCGCTCACCCTGGTGCATGCCACGGGGGTGCAACAGCCGCAACAGATCGCTTTCCTTTTGCAGAAGAACGGAGAATGGGAGCTCGCCGGCTTCTTCGTGAAACCAATGCTGGTGGCTGGACACGACAGCGTATGGTATTGGACCAAAGGGCGCGCCTTTGCCAAGCAGGGGCAGAAGTGGAACGCATATTTCTATTACGAAATCGCGGCCTATCTGGCAACCCCGGCCGATTTTCTGAGCAGCCCGAACCTGGAGAAATTGCTCCAGGAGATGGCCGGATCCAGGCCCCCAGGCCTGCCGGGCGAACAGCCTATGGTGGTTACGGCCAACAATAAGAACTACTCCATCAACGACCTGCACACGGATTCCTCCCTGGGCGGGCTCGATCTGGTCATGAGGTATGTCGCCACGGATACCAGCGATCCGGTCGCCGCCCGGGCGGCAAACCTGGAGGTGATGAAGGCCATCCTCGAAGCGCACCCCGAGCTGCGCGAGGGTTTCCATGGGTTGTGGGTCTTCGCGGAAGCCCCCAATCAACGGCCCTACGGCAATGAGTTGGCGATGAGTGAGATTCACTAGTGGTTTCACGATCGGTGTAGCCGGTGAAAATGCTGGCGAACCGCTCTCTACCCAGCCGTTTTGAGCATTTGGCCGGTGTATGCCGTAAACGGCGGCATTTAGCCGCCATGACCACAGCAAGGTAACGCTGATAATGCTCTAGACGGGCTCGCAAAGTCTGAAGTACTCTGGCTTCCCCCCTATCCCAGTAAGCAGCGGTGGCCGCCGTAAGGACGGCACCGATTCGGGAGCCGTTTGGCACGCAAGCAGATCTGCCTCTCTCGTGCATCAGAGAGACAGGCACACCAAACGGGTTGAGACCGGGTGGGTTGACCGAGGAAAGATTCTGTATGGCAAATGCAATAGAGAAGACGTTATCCCGGGCGATTGCCGAGAGAAGGGCGTCCCCCAGTTTTGATGGAAGCCCAATTCCGGACGCCGATCTGATGAAGATTCTGCAGGCCGGGTTGCGGGCGCCGAGTGGTTACAACCTGCAACCGTGGCGTTTCATCGTGGTGCGCAGCCCCGACCAGAAGAGGAAGCTGCGCGCCGCCAGCTTCAACCAGGCCAAGGTGGAAGAGGCCTCGGTCATGATTGTGGCGTGCGGCGACGCGGATGGGTGGCGCAACGGGGATTTGGACGAAATGCTGCGGCTGGGGCGCTTGGGCGGCATGCCGGAAGGCTACGCCGAGCAGGCGAAGTCCACCATCCCCAACTATCTCTCCAACCACCCCAACATGCCGCTTTGGCTCAATCGCCAGGTTATGCTGGCCTTCACCCATATGCTGCTGATGGCCGAGGTGCTCGGCTACGACACGGCGCCCATGGAGGGCTTTGAGGAGGACAAGGTGCATGAAGTGCTCAAGCTTCCCCTCAGCTACTCCGTGGTAGCGCTGCTGGGCATCGGGCACCTGAAGGGACCGGACAAGTTTCATGGCGACCGCTTCAATATGGCACGCACGGTCTTTGCCGAAGAATACGGCAAGCCGCTCAAGCTTTCCGAGTAGCGGCTACAACGCGATACTGTGTTTTTCTGTTCTCTTGTTGAGGAGCGCTTCCTTGCGTCGAGAGTATCCAGAAGCGCCGATCGTTGGCGTGGGCGCCGTGGTGATCGACGGAGCCAAGGTGCTGCTGGTGCGGCGCGGCCACGAACCGCTCAAAGGCGAGTGGTCCCTGCCGGGGGGCGCTCTGGAGTTGGGAGAAACCTTGCAGCAGGGCGTGGTCCGGGAGGTGCTTGAGGAGACGGGCCTGATCGTCGTGCCGGCCGCCATCGTCGAAGTCTTCGATAGGATTACGCGCGACGAGGAGACGGGCCGAGTTCAGTACCACTATGTGCTGGTCGATTTTGTGTGCCGCGTGGCCGGAGGTACGGTGTGCGGCGGCAGCGACGCGGAAGAGGCGCGCTGGGTGGCACGGGAAGAATTGCAAGCGGCAGACAGGTATCGACTGGCGCCATTCACTCTCCAGGTCATTGAGAAGGCCTTTCGGATGTAAAAAGCCCTCGGGCAGGAAAAAGCCTTCTCAGTGATTCGTTGCCGCGCTGGGGTGTGCTTCCCCTTTCCAGACATAGGCGTCTGGTTGCGGTAAAGCAATGTGCGCCAGCACGCGGCAGACGAATTGCTGCGCCATCTCGGCTGCGTCCATAGGCCGATTGTAGAAAGCGGGAATGACTGGAAAGATGACCGCGCCGGCGTCGGCGGCGAAGGTCATGTTACGTAAGTGGATCTTGTTGAAGGGCGTCTCGCGAATGCAGAGGATGAGCGGGCGGCGTTCCTTGAGGCTTACGTCGGCTGCGCGCTCGATCAGGTTCGAGGCGAGCCCATGGGCGATGCCGGCTAAGGTGCCCATGCTGCAGGGCAGGATGATCATGCCATCGGAGGGATAGCTGCCACTGGCCGGGCCGGCGCCAATGTCGCTCTCCGCGAGTTGCTGCACCTTCGCGGAAGGCTTGCCCAGGAGTTTTGCCACCAATTCACTGCGGCCGCTGAGCTGCAGCTCCTCGGCCAGCACGCGAAGAGAGTTTTCCGATGCGATGAAGTTGATGTGCTTTACCCGCGCGTCTCGTTCCAGCGCCTGCAGCAGACGCTGGCCGAAGATCGACCCGCTGGCTCCAGTGATGGCGACGGTCAGATTCCTTCCCGAATCGGAATGGGCGTTCATGCCGGTCCCAATTCCAGCACCCGTTCAAAGATCGCGTCGACGTTTGAAAGCTGGCGCTCGAGCTGAAACGTCCTGTCCAACCGGCCAGCCGGGAAGCGGTTCCGGATTGCGGGATCACGCTCGACCAGCTCACGGAAGACCAGGTCCTCCTTCCACGCGCGCATCGCGTGCGTTTGCACCAGGCGATAGGCTTCTTCGCGGGACATACCGGCTTCTGTCAGATCGAGCAGGAGCTGGCCGGAGAAGATGAGGCNNGAATGCGAAATATCGCGTTCATGCCACAAGGCCACATTTTCCAGCGCGGCTTGCGCGTTGGAGCGGACCACTCGCGCCAGCCCGCAGATTTGCTCCGAGGTGATGGGGTTCCGCTTGTGCGGCATGGCCG
>PLZN01000001.1:161-8022 GCA_003152195.1 Acidobacteriaceae bacterium | reverse complement strand
ATACAGGATTGCGGCCTGCACGTAGTCCTGCGGAGCGCCTTTGCCATGGGCGTAGAGCAGGCCCAGGCCGAATTGTGCTGAGGCATCTCCCTGATTAGCAGCCTTGCCATACCAGATTGCGGCTTGCACGTAGTCCTGCGGAACGCCTTTGCCATAGTAGTAGAGGCTGCCTAGGCTAAATTGTGATGAGACAAAACCCTGGTCAGCCGCCCTGCGATGCCATAGCGCAGCCTGTCCGTAATCCTGCTCGACGCCTCGACCGGTGCTGTACAGGCAGCCAAGCATACATTGCGCACCGAAATAACCCTGATCGGCCGATTTGCGATACCAGAATGCCGCCTGCACATAATCCTTTGCTACGCCATCTCCATGGTAGTAGGAACGGCCGCGCTCGTATTGGGCTCTGGCGTCTCCCCCCTGAATAAGGTCTCGCTCTTCTCCTAAGCTGACCGCCGCGAGTAGCTCAGGTATAAACCTCCCCGCCAGAAGGCTCGCAGCGTCTCTGCGGCCACGCGCAATGAGGCTGGAACGGGTCTCCCACAGGACAATCGACGAGTCCACGTTATTCGGCAGAATGAGGAGTTCATGTTTATCTGCCATGCTTCTTCAACTCCAGCGCGAGACCGTCATGCTTTTTCTTCATTTTGGCAATCCGCTTGCGAACGCTGTCTGCAAGCTCCGCAAGAAGGTCTCGTCCCTCCTTTTCGGCAGTTTCAACGTCCTGCCTCAATTGGGCGATTTCAGTCGCGCGTAGACTGGCCAATTGCTGCTCGATGGCCGCAATGTTCTTCTTAGCCTGATGAATCTGGCGGATGATGCGAACCAGTTCAGCCCCGACGCCTTCGCCCTGCACAGATTCAGGCGAGTTCCCAAACTCATCGAGAATGCGCTGGAGAGCATCGGCATTCCCTTGGCTGTAGGCCTCGTTCGCCTGAGCCATCAGTCGAGTACGAAGTTTCTGGTCCGCATCATCCTTGGCAAAATCGGGATGGATACGCTTGGCAGCTTCCCTGAAGAGGCTCTTCAGATCCGCCGATGGCTGGAAGTCCCGTGCTTTGGACGCTTCCCCATGAGCGGCCTCGCGGGTTTCTTCCGCCCGCTTATGGGACTCCTGTGCCTGCTGGCTAGCGGTCGCCGAGGGTCTGAGCGTGGCCTCAAGCTCGGCAATTTTGGCATCCCAGTCGTCCAATTCGGCATAGAGAACGCCAACCTGTCTCAGGTAGCGGCCCTCGAAGCTCTTCAACTGGGCGCGCAGGTCGGCCAATTCTAGTTCGCGCTCCGCCAAAGCGGCCCGAACGGAAGCCAATTCTTCCCGTTTGCGAAGAAGTTCTTCTTCCTCTGGAGTCAGTTTCCTGACGATCTGACCTGCCATTGATCCACGTCCCCGTCGCTCCAATTATCCATGATCGGAATACTTTTGCCGTCATGGTGTCGGACGAAGTGCAAACCCGAAAACGGTTTGGACCGGGAGCGTCGTTCTTCTCCCGGGCGCGATGGCAGGTTCAGTTTTTGGAAGCGGACCTCAAGACTCCGCTGCCCCGCAAGCTCACCTTCACGGACCTAGAGGGTGATGCCGACCAAGGCGGTCGTCCAGGGATCGGCGAAGGAACTAGACAGCGATTTGTGCTACTTGGGATAAGGTGGTGAAGGAGATCCGGAAGGATCTGGGCTAAGCCGTTTCATCCACTTTTGCGCTGCTGGTTTTCAGCTTGTCTAACAGCTTGGTATCAGTCTGAGTCGGCATCATTTCTTTTACCGTGTCACCTCTCATGGCATCTTTCAGAAACTGCTTAGCCCTTTCTTCCCCAAAAATCTCCGTCAACAGTTCCAGAAGATAGTCATGCGTGTGCATAGCGGTCGTGGCTAGGACGCTTTCATCGAATCGTGCAAAGTCTTCGATTGGGAGCTTTGTGAATTTGATATCGTACAGGAAATCGAATCCCTCTGAGCTGTAGTGGCGCTTGATGATGATTCTGCGGTGCACTGTTTTACCCTTCATTTTAATTTTCCGCCTCTTTGACGAGATTGCAAGCGATAAAAGCTCCTGCTCTCGTCGGAGGGTAGGGGCTCTTTGCGACTGGCACTTTTGCCGGTTCGGATGGATCGGAGTGAGCCCTTTGATCGTGGTCCTATCCATTCGGTAGTTGTCCATGACTGAGTGACAGAAGACCCCCACATCGATCCCCTGGCCCAACCACGCCAGCCGCCGGTGACCATGCCGGGTCATCTCATACTGGGCCAGGATGCAGAGCGCGCTCACCCCCGCCCTGGTAGCTGGCGGACCCGGCCCTGTTCTTCACCAGCTCGGTCGGCAGCTCACCTGCGTGGCACTGATGCCCAGCGGCGACGTAAGCACTCCTCGGCTGATGTCCAACCGAGCATCCGGGCTGCTGAACGCCCCCGTTACGCGCTACTAATCCTGGTATGAGCCTGCTCACCGCCGTGCAATACATCACTTGGTGGCTAGGTCGCAGGGGAGGTACCCTGCAACGTTGGTTTCACGGTGCTATTGACTCTCGCCACTTCTTCCATGAAGAACCGTTGCGCCTTGACCTTGATGTACCCATCAAAGATCACCTTCGCCTTGCCCACATCCTCAAGTGTGATCGGGCGCGGCACCATTCTGTTCGTGGTGATCTGATCCACGAGTTGAAGCATTTCTTCAATGACAATGATGAATTCTGGTGCTGCCGGAATACCTTCGAAGAAGGCCGTGATCGAGGCCTCGGCCGTTTCCGGCGCACCATCCCAATCTCCATAGGCGCGCATTTCGTCCTTCAGGGCCATAATGAATTCGACAGCGATGGTCGGCTCAAACTGAAAGAAAATATCGTTCTTCGCCATCAGGCCGAGATTGCGGAAGTAGCGATGGAGAGCCTCGAATTGTTGTTGGCTTGCATGAGCGGCGAAGCCGTAAACGATGCTGACATTCTTCAGGTCTTCGGACTTTAGCGCCTGATGTGGCCATCCGATTTTGAGCATGGGGATGCGGTCCACCACCACTTCGCTATCATGCTCAACATCGCGAATCCTCTCGAAATATCGGGAGACGTACTCCGGTAGATACCACCAGAAGAACCCCAACGTGGCGATGTTAAGGGCCGTGACGAAGACGTAGGTATTTTGCCAGCCCATGTTCCAAAGGTCTTGTGTGGCGACCCTTTTGGGAAGAAGGAGGGTAACGATCAGCTCATTCCGGTCGCTACCGCCCGTCAACTTGATCTTCTCTATTCCTTTATTCCATTCCGTGAACTGGTTTTGACGTATCGAATGAGACCATGATTTGAGGCGAATCTTAACCTCGAATTTGTTCTCCCAGCCCTCATCGCCGGAAACTGGAACGCGCTTCATTTCGAAATTGGTCAGCTCGATACTCTTCCGATCCGCTTCCTCGAAGGTATCGCGCAACCATTTCATCCATGCGCCGTAGTCATTGCCAAATTCGGCCTGTTTGTCGAGACTGCCCTTGGAGAAGATCATCGGCTTCAGGCGTGGGTCGTCCATAGCTGAGAAGAACCACTGCAATAGTGCCTGTCTGTCTGTATCCAGTTCCCGGAATTCCTTGAGTCGCTCGATGTTCAGGCGGGCTTCTGCAACCCCGATTAACCCCATAACCCGCTGCTCTGAAATGGTCGGTGCGTTGAGATTTGAAGGATCCACATAGAGGGTTTCGAGCCGCTGCTTGTGGATGTCGCGCGCGAAGTCCATAGCGGCCGGAATAGTCCGCCAATCGCGCAGGTCGCTGCGTTGGGGCAGCCATATGGCCCAAAACAGCTTCCGCTCATGATCGTCGATCCATTTGAGCGTTGTTTTCCGGTCCTCTTCCGTTGTTGGCCTCGGGTTGAGGGCATCCATGAAGATCATGGACGACTTGCCGATTTCCTCCAACGCCAACACCGCCAGGTGGAAGGCAATGTGATAAGTGCCTGGTACAGCGCTCGCCTTGGCAGCTATGACAAACTTTTCGGCATTCTGAAGACACGCCTCGATGGCGGGCGTAACCTCTTCCATGCTCTTCATGTCTGATATCCTAAGCGCCGCTGATGCCGATTAGTGCCGATACGTCTGGGCTGATATCCGTTGCCGGGTTGCCCTACCGGAATCAAACGCATGCCTGACTCGTACGACAACCGGTCTGTACGGGGGCCAGCCCCACGGCCCCGTTTCGGTTTAGCGTTGATCCCATCATCTCCCCCGGCTACCACAAGGGGTTCGGCAAGCTGCGTATCGTGTACGGATGGATCGCCCTGAGCCCTCTCATCGGCGTGGTGTCCCAGTGTAGTTGTCCGCGATCGTGTGGGCGAGCACACCCGCGTCGATCACCTGGCCGAACTAGACCAGAGATCCGGCGTTGCAAATACACCGGCGGATACACATATGGGTTGCACAAGCGCGACCGGGTACTGGCCACCGCTCAGTTGACGGCCGCATGTGGCGATGAGAATCCTGAAGGTATCCTGATTGGGGAGTTTGAAGAGCCGATGTTTTCCGTATTTCGCCATCTTCTAGTGGGCTTGTCCTTCTTAGCACAGCAAGGCGAACCTTCCCACAAGAGGTCCGTCCGCGCGCTGCTGCTGGTGTTCATGACCGCACCGATAATGACGCTAATGGCGCGAGCCTGCTGCTGGCCGGGCGTTATGATATCTACTATGGCGAAACTCCGTATGCCTGTTGAACGCGCTGGAAAGGCGCTGGCCGATCGCATTCAAGCGGGTGAAGACGTCGCTATGAAGGTAGAACTCGCGGAGAAAACCGGAGGATACCGCGATTGGCTCCATCTTTTCGCGGCTTGGCGAAACGCCTCAATCGCCGAACTTAAGGCTATCTATGAGGGGAAGGAGACGGCGATGGAGTTTGAGTTCGCTACCGAAACAACGGAGCGCTCATCCCCATCATCGACATTCGAGCATAGGAAGAAAGCGGTTCGCGATGGAATTCAGAAGCTTGAGAGCCTGATTGAGCGGCTGCCGCTCGCACTTCCGCAGCCAGAAGATGCCGCTGGCATAAGGAGCCTGCATCCCGAGATTTATTCAAGATGTCACAGGTTGTATGCTGGCGGCGACTACGCTGAAGCAGTCGAGAAGGGCTTCAAAATTGTTCGAGATAGGCTGCGCTCTTTGACAACCCATGAAACCGGATCGGAAGCGTTTGGAAAAGGACAACTCTATATAGATGGAGCTGCAGCTCAACATGTTGACGAGGATTTCCAGAATGGTGTGAAATTTCTTACCATGGCGATTGATCGATTCCGAAATGAAAAAAGCCACACGGCCGACGGAAACATCACTGACCCAATCCGCGCCTACGAGTACCTGCGCCTCAGCAGTCTGGCCATGCACCTCTTGGAGCGAGGGCGGATTCAAGGTACAAGTGCAACAACTCCGCCAGCCGTTCCAGCTCGCTAAGCAAGCGTAGCCACCTCAGCATCATTATTCGTACTCCTATACTCCGTCTCTGGCCTTTCATCTTCAAAACCGGAGCCCTGGAGCGGCTCACGCCAGTTTCCGCAATGGCTTTTCCATGCAGTTTTGAGGTGGGTTATTGCGGTTTGGCCTGTCGCCTATTTGGTTGCGGGGGCTGGATTTGAACACAGGACCCCATTTCGCATTTCGATTGGAAAGCTTGCAAGTCCTATAAGAAGCATATAGTTGTGGCACTGGGGGCCGGACTCAGCCAACAGGTACTCCCACCCTATTCCTCTGAGGTGCCCTGATCACGTCTTCGACCGGCGGGTGCCGCCACGATCCATGCTCGTCGGGCTGCGCTCATCTTCCGCCTATCGGGCTTCAACGCGACAAGCGCCCCCATTCATTCGACTTCTCATGTGGTTTCGATCTTGACAATCTGCTCACGCAACGCTGAGGCCTTGGCGAGAAGAGCGTCAGCCTTCTGCCGAGCGGCATCATACTGTGGATGATTCTTGAGTATCACATGTTCGACGCTTGCCTGCCTTGCTGCTCTGCCAAGCCTTCTTCGCGTCTGAGCCGTTGGAGGGTTTGCGAATCGGTCACAGCCATGTGGTTTTCTCTTTCCGCGTCATGTTCGCTCCATCTTGGAAATCGGCAGAGCTGATCTGCGTATCCTGACGGAGGAGCATTTGATGCTTTACAGTCTTGCTATTTGCATCGGCTGCAAGGTGGAAACGGTGACCGGTGAATCCTGCGCCCAATGCACCATAGTAAGGTGTAGATCCATGCCTTAACGAATCGCGGGGATAATTCCCCACGGAGTCCCACCACTTCATGAGCGACAGGGCCTGTGTAATAACTAGCCCGCAATCAAGAGGAAAGGGTTCAGGGGAGAATAATTATGAGCACTGCGACAATGATGATGACCAGGGAGGATATCCGCACAGAGTTAGGGTGGACCGACTCTATGATCCATTCCCTTCTCCAGATCCCGGACTCGACCAAGGTCCGGCGTTGCAAAAGCACAGGCGGATACGCATCTGGGCATTACTACCGCGACCGAGTGCTGGCCGCCGCTCAGTCGACGGAGGGCCAGGCCGCAAAAAGGCAATGGGATGAGACGCTACGTGGTGACACCCCCAACCCAGGCTGGACAACACGCCTCGGCGATATAGGACGGGCACTTGGCATAACAGCGGTCGCTGCCGGGAAGATGCTGGAGCGACTTGGATACCGCTCCGACAAGCGTGTCACCGATAGCGCTGTCGCGGCTGGATGCGGTGTCCGCCGGTGGGACGGTTACGTTATCTACGATGACTGGCACCTGGATCGCGTGGTGTCCGCCATCAGATCGGCAGCCCAAGTCCCCGGCAAACCGGAAGTCGCTGATGCTCTCGCGGCAGCGATCGCTAAACAGGAGGGGAGGGAGCGGGTGGCGGCCCGCAAGCGTAAACAGGAGGAGACTGAAGCCGCACGTCGGCAAGAGGAGGAGGCCCTGATATCCGCGCTAGGGGTTGAACTGCGAGCGTTACGCGCGACCGACCCTGGCATGACCCTGCTCACAGCGGTGGAATAATACATCACTTCTCACCCTACCCACCGTATTGCCCTCTATAGACGTTGTAGTGCTGAGGATCAGAGCACCAGATCCAGGGGCATGGGTCAAGATGACCTCCTTCTTTTGAACATCGCTTCGTCAGTCGCCAAGGATCTCGCCTNNCTCGCCTTACTTGAGCGCCGCGCTAAGGCCGAAGGGTTTCAGGTCTAGGAGGACAAATGCAGACACACATCATCACCGAATGGCTTGGCCGGTTAGGGACCTTTCTATTCTCCACTTGAACCGATCTTGTACCGAAACTTGCATGTCCCTCTACAAATCGCAGGGATGAAACGGTGACCTCGGCCCTGGGAGGGTCCAGGACGGATCTGGCCACGGTTCGTTCATCTCTCCTCTCCTACGCTGTGCCGAAGGCCGCGCGAGCCTTATGGACCGGCAAGCAGGTGGGCTCACCGTTGATCCAACTGTAGGGAACCTCAAGTCGGCGAGTGGCTTTCCCTATTTGTGGCCTTCGCGATCAGTCTGACCTGGCCTTTCATTAGAAGGTTAGAGCCCACCCTGGGCGGCCAGCGGCGCACACAAGCTGAACGTCATTTTCCGGAGATCCAGTGTGAAACCTCGAAACCGGCAACTGGATCCTGCCCGAGGTTCCCTCACACTCGTCGATACCGGCGGCTAACCTCCCCGAGAAGATCGGAACCCGGTTCAAAGTCGCCGTCTCGTCCCCCACGACTAGGTCGAGCTTTGGTTGCGAGTATATTTTGCGCCGCACGACATAGGGCAGCCGTATTTCGAGAAGGCGGATAGATGACTCGGTACTTTCGCTGCGCTATTCTTCTTGGATCACGCATCTCAACCGGTGGGAGAATTTATGAACACCTATTGTGTGATCCTT
>PLZN01000001.1:0-142 GCA_003152195.1 Acidobacteriaceae bacterium | reverse complement strand
CACCGTACGATTGGCACGCTGCTTAGTCAGGCCTCGTTCCGGCAGAAAGAGGGTTCGCCAAGGGACCTGAAGAGCGGAATGCAGCCAACGACCGATGTGTGCGGACAAGATAAGCTGCTCGGTCTGTAACCCCAGGGCGAGG
>PLZN01000546.1 GCA_003152195.1 Acidobacteriaceae bacterium | reverse complement strand
CCCAATTCCTCTCAGCACTGTGCGGCATGGCTAAAGGCCATGCCCTGATACAAAGCCAATGTCTTTTCCCGCCAGATCCTACCCCCCGATGGAATGATCGAACATGATTTTGTGTCCGGAGCCGCCTTCGGCCCGGAAAAATGTAGAAACTCCAGAGGCAGACGTTACATCTGCCCCTAACCTCCACCATTCCGAGCGCACCTCAGATCCTCGAACTACTTCCGTCGGCACCCCCGGCTCGGGCGCCCAAATATTCAAGCCCTCCATCGCGAACACCCGCTCGATCGGCTGCCGCCAGGCGTGCAGTGCAAGATCGAACAGTCCCCAGTGAATCGGCATCATCAGTCCCTCGCCACCCAAGGCCCGAAACGTTCTCACTGCTCCATCCGGTCCCATATGAATATCCGCCCACATCGGATCGAACGCCCCAATCTCAAGCATCGACAAATCGAAAGGCCCATAACGATGCCCAATCTCATTGAATCCCTCCCACTCCCCTGAATCTGCTCCGTAGTACACCCGGTGCTTGGGGCCGGCGAGAACAAAGGAGGTCCACAGCGTCTCGAACCGGGTGAAGAGACTTCGTCCCGAGAAGTGCCGCGTTGGCAGCGCGGTTAGCTCCAAATCGCCCACCCGGATGCTCTCTGTCCAATCCAATTCCGTGACGCGTTCAGCATTCACGTCCAGATCCCTAAGGATCTTCCCCACGCCCAGCGTAGTGACCCACCGCGCCTCAGATACCGTCTCCATCTGCGCCAAATGCCGGATCGTGCGCGCCCCAAGATGGTCGTAGTGGTCATGCGACAGAAGCACTACATCTATCCGCGGCATCTCCTCCAAGCGCAGAGGAGCAGCAAAGAAACGTTTCGGCCCCGCCCACTCGACCGGCGCCGCTCGCTGCTCCCACACTGGATCCACCAGCACCCGTATTCCGTCGATCTCCACCAGCATGGACGAGTGCCCCATCCAGGTCACTCGAAGCCCACTCGCCGGCGGGTTCTCGTACACGCGCGCATTCGTTCGGAACGGTCCCAGTTGCCGCCTGGGCGTGCGCTCCTCCTTATTGGTCAGATAGCGCCACAACACCATGAGTATCGTCGACCAGCCGCCCACGGCGGTTGGCACCGGATTCATATATCGCTTGCCCTTCCGCCAGGCTTTCTCGATTATCGCCATCGTGATCCGACACTCCCGACATAGTATTTAGAGGGCTACGCTGGTACATCAGACTCACAATTCCAAGGCATTAGAAAGGAAGGAGCGAATAGATGATCGGGAGGGAGGTAAAAGCCAACGATTCTTATCATCTGCAGCGCTTCGTCGACGCTCAGGCAGCCTGCTTCGCGCAGGTTCGCTCCGAGCTTGCTGCGGGACAAAAACGGTCCCACTGGATGTGGTTTGTCTTCCCGCAGATGAGAGGTCTCGGCTCCAGCCCTATGGCTCAGCGCTTTGCCATTTCTGGTCTCGAGGAGGCCGTTGCGTATCTCGCGCATCCGGTCCTCGGCCCCCGCCTTCGCGAATGTACCGCCCTGGTCAATGCAGTCGACGGCCGCTCCATCGGCGACATCTTCGGCTACCCCGACGACCTGAAGTTTCATTCGTCGGTGACGCTGTTCGCACGGGCAGTCTCGCATGGCCCTTCTCGTGACCGCCCCGACAGCCAGGTTTTTGCCGAAGCCCTTGCCAAGTACTTTGACGGCGTGCCAGACCAAGCCACGCTCGATCGACTGCAGACTTGACGACTCAGAGTTGAATAGAGGAGCTACAAGGTTGCGCATCGAGATTCGTGGCTTCTCGCCCTTTGCCGGAAAAGCACCGTCAAGGACCCCGAGTTTCGTACTGCGCGGCCCCAGCCATGGCAGCGTGTGCGGCTTTCAATAAGGAAAGCCGCATGAGGTTCGTTGACCCCACCAAGCCTTACAGGAAATCCGGGGGGATGGGGCACCCGAGATTTGTTGGACCTTACGGCGTGAAACATCAAGCGCAGCTCTCAAGTGCGCGGCGCCGAAAACTAGCCTCCGCCCTGCTGGCGTTTCAATTCGGCCTCAAATGCCTGTTCGCGCTCCGCTACTGCCGCTCGATAACCCTCCGGGTCAATCCAGACGCTCTCTCCCGCTCCAGCTTTTGCTCGTTCCAGCTTCGCCAGCATGCCGAAGTAAGCTCCATGCGCTCCCAGAAACACATCGCATGGAAGTCCTTTCAAAATGACAAACGTCCGCTCATAGTCTGCAGCGATGCCGGGATAGTAAGCCGGCTGCCCCGGGCGGTCCACCAGCCGGTATCCTGGGTTCACATTCCAGCTGCCCACGATGACCACGTCACGGGGGTGCCCTTCCACCGGCACTCGCATGGTCCAGGTCGTACATCCGCGCGTGTGACCCGGCGTCTTGTGCGCAACAAGCACCGTACCGCCCAGCTGTACTTTGTCCCCGTCGTGCAGCACGCGATCCACCTTCACTGCCGGATAGAGGTCTTTGGGGTAGGCGAAGTCCTTCGCGCCTCCACTTTCCACCACCGGCACGTCGCCATCCATCACCATGTACTTTGCGCCGGTCAATCGCTTGACCTCTGCGCTGCCTGCGTCATGGTCAGCATGCGCATGGCTGATCAGCAGGATCTTGATGTCCTTGAAGTGAAACCCAAGCTGCGCCACGCTTTTTTGGATTAACGCAGGTGAACTCTCCAGGCTCGAGTTGATGAGTATGGATCCTGCTGAGGTCACCACCAGGTAAGATGCCAGGTCTTTGCTTCCCACGTAGTACAGGTTCCCCGCGATCTTGAACGGCGCGATCGGCGTCGTCCAGTCGGGGTTGACGGCCGCGCACAAACAACTTGCCGGCAACAGCACCAGAAGGCACATCCATGTTTTGAGCCAAGACCTGACCATTACACCTCCAATAGACCACGGGTCATTGCAGGAATTTGACCTGCGCCGACAACCCTGTACAGACTATTCCAAAAAACGGAAATGAAAGCGCCTGATTACCGCCGATTTCCCTGCCAATGCTGGGAATGTAACCGGTCAACAACATGTTTTGTGACCTCATTTCGCTGTTCAACCTGGAGAAGGTTCCGCTATAGTGAGCCCTTTGCTGCCAGGATTCTTTCTGCGCCACTTCGAATTGCGCGACCGTGGCGAAACTCTTTGCGATTGCCGTTGCGTCTGACGGGAAGGTCGAATACCGGAGCGAGGGGGAGTGTCAATGAAGTTTCGTGGACTGCTGTTAAGTTTGGCGATGTTGACCGGCGTGGGGGCCGCACAATCACTGAGCTGCAGTCTCCAGGGCTACAAGGCCATGGATGGGTTGAAAGCGGAGACGAGCGGAAGCGCTCTGACGATGACTTGGCAGGGCGAAGGCGGGCAGCAGCTCCGGGCGCAGTTTGCGCTCCGGAATGGCCAGCCGGTGATTCAGGAACTCGCAGCGCGCCAGGGCAGCGGCGCCTGGGTCGTTCTGGGGAAGGATTTGACCCCGGATTTCCAAGTGACGACGGGACGGCGCCGCATCTCCGGCGCCCAGCGCAACATGCTCAAGAAGCTCAATTTGGATACACCTGAACAGGAAAATGTGCGCAAGTGGAATACTTTCTGGGACGCACCGCTGGTCGTTCCAGGCGGAGGCGACACCACAGATCTGCCGCGCTCGGAATCTGAAATCACCCGCGGATCTGTGAGCTACAAGTCGAGCAACTGCACGGTGGTCAGCAGCGGAGCCCGTGAGAGTGTCACCTTCGACGGCTTGACGCTGGGCATTTTCTCCGGCGATCTGCGGTTCACCGTATATAAGGGATCGAACCTGCTCCGGCAGGAAGCGATTGCCAAGACCGAAGAACCTTCCGTCGCCTACATCTATAAGGCCGGACTGAAGGGCTTTCCGGTCCAGGACGACACCAAGCTGTCGTGGCGCGACACCGCGCAGCACTGGCAGGAGAGCTACATGGGGGGAGCGCCCAATACCGACCCGGTCGGCCTGCGGGCCCGCAACCGTGTGGTGATCCTGGCTGCGGGAACCGGCTCATTGGCCGTCTTCCCGCCACCGCACAAGTTCTTCTTCGCTCGCGAGAACGAAGTGAACCTTGGCTTCGTTTACTACCGTAAAGATGACAATAACTCATTCTCCCTGGGCGCCTATTGGCCTGAAAGGGGAGAAGGCTATCATCCCTGGGGCGTTACCGACGCGGAGTGGAAGAGAAGGGTTGGCGTATCCCGGTCAGAATGGGACAATTATGCGCTTTACAATGCGCCGGCCGGAACCTTGCAGCGCATGGCCGTCTACTACTATTTGAGCCCAAAGGCCGCTCAACCCACGCTTGATGCCGTGCTTGCCTACACCCACGACGATGTCTTCAAGCCTTTGCCCGGCTTCAAGGTCATGGCCGGCCACTTCCACCTGGACCTCAACGAATCGCTGCGCGACCGCAACACCCTGGATTATCAACCACCGTGGGTTGGGGTCTTCCGCGCCCTCGGAGTCAATATCCTTTACCTGGGCGATTTCCACGACGATTCTCACCCGAGTGACCCTGGGCCAGAGCGTTTCAAGGAAGAAAAAGTCTACTTTGAGGGCGCTCAGCGTCTCTCCGACAAAGACTTTTTGGTCATGCCGGCGGAAGAGCCAAACGCGTACTTCGGCGGCCACTGGTGGCTGATGACGCCGAAGCCGATTTACTTCTCCCATGCCCAACCCCGGCCAGCCGGCCAGGAGTTCATGGAGAACGACCCGGCCTACGGTCAGGTCTATCACGTCGGTTCTTCTGAAGACATCTTGAACATGGTCAACCGCGAAAAGGGAATTCTGTGGACCACGCACCCGCGCACCAAGAACTCCGAAGGGTATCCCGAGGCCTACAAGGACCAGCCGTTTTTCCAGAGCGACCGGTTTATCGGCGCGTCATGGGAATCGTTGCCCGTGGACTTGTCGGAGAAGGAAGAGTGCGAAGTTCGTTGCTTCGGAACCCAGGACGATATGAGCAACTGGGCTCCCAAGGCGAAGTTCATGATCGCCGAAGGCGACACCTACACCAAGTGGCCGGATGACGAAACCTATCCACAGCTGGCTATCAACTACGTCAAGCTCGACAAGGTTCCTCTTTATAACGAAAGCTGGGCGCCGATCATCGATCTTATGCAGCGCGGCGACTTCTACGGCACCACCGGTGAAGTTCTCTTTCACAACTGGGGAGTCGAAGGCAGCGGCGCCAAGAGCGTTTATACGGCGAACATCGAATATACCTATCCGCTCGAATTTGCGGACCTGGTATGGAGCGATGGCACCAAGGTCGAGCACAAGTACATCGACCTTACCGACACGACGCCATTCGGAACCAAGGAGTTCAAAATCCCCTTCGACGCCAGCGGCAAGAAGTGGGTTCGGTTCTCTGTGTGGGATTCGGCCGGAAACGGAGCCTGGGTTCAGCCAACTAACCTGAAATAGCGGATTGCAAGAAGAAAGCTGAACATGCGCATAAAGCTGGTAATCGTCTTCGCGGCTGCTTCGGCATTCGCGTTTTCACAGGTGACTCCGCAAAAGGGAGATTGGCCAGAGTATGGCCACGATCCGGGAGGGTCTCGCCATTCGCCGCTGACGCAAATCAATACGACCAACGTGAATCGCCTGCAGCGCGCCTGGACCTATCACACCGGAGAAAAGGGGCGGTCCTTTGAGACGACGCCTATTTTTATCGACAACGTTTTATATTTTTCGACGCAAAATCAGAGCATCGTGGCCCTGGATCCGGAAACCGGCAAAGAGATTTGGAAATACACCAACCCGAAGCCCAGAGGTTCGGAGAGCCGGGGAGTTGCGTATTGGCCAGGCGACAAACAGACTCCGCCGCGGATCTTGTTCGGGACTGGGGATGGACGCCTGATAGAGGTGGACGCGAAGACGGGAGCGCCTGTGGCCGCGTTTGGCGACAACGGCAGCGTCGATCTGCGAGCCGGAGTGGCGGATAAATATCCGAAAGCCAATTTTGCCATCAGTTCACCGCCAACGATCTATCGCGACGTGGCGATCGTTGGACCGTCGACGCAGGAGCTAGGCAGTGTGGGACCTAGTGGCGATCCGCGTGGGTTCGATGTGCGGACAGGAAAGCTTTTGTGGACCTTTCACACGGTGCCGCGGCCCGGAGAGCCAGGCAACGAGACGTGGGGACCGGACGGATGGAGAGATCGTGCCGGTCCGAGCCAGTGGGGTCCGGGCACAGTGGATACCGAGCGTGGTCTGGTGTTTCTGTCGGTTGGCAATGCCGCAGACAGTTTTTACGGTGCCGACCGCAAAGGGCCGGATCTGTATGCGAATAGTGTGATCGCTCTCGACGCCCTCACCGGCAAGCTGCGCTGGTACTACCAGGTCGTCCACCACGATGTGTGGGACTACGATATGAACGCGCCTCCGGCGCTCATCAAGGTGAAACGCAACGGCAAAACGATTCCAGCCCTTGCGGAGACCAACAAGACGAGCCTGCTGTTCATCCTCGATCGAAGGACCGGCAAGCCAGTCTTTGGGGTCGAGGAGCGGCCGGTGCCGAAGGGCGACACTCCTGGCGAGTGGTATTCGCCGACCGAGCCCTTTCCTCTTAAGCCTCCGCCGTTGTCCCGGATGACCATGACCAAGGATGAGGTCTCGAAACGCACGCCCGAAGCAGAGAAGTTTTGCGGTGAGTGGTTTAGCCGGTTGCGCTCCGAAGGGCCATATACGCCGTTCGGCACCACCCCCTCGCTGTCGATGCCGGGAACCATGGGCGGCGGAAACTGGGGCGGCGTCTCCTTCGATCCGGAACTAGGATACGTTTTCGTGAACACCAGCAGCCTAGGCACTGTCGGCCAGATGGCGCCCACAGCAGCCGGCTCGCCTTTGCCCTATCACAACCTTGGTGGGTACACTCGCTTCATCGATCAGGATGGATACCCATGCCAGCAACCGCCCTGGGGCGAACTGGTCGCAGTGAACGCTAATACCGGGGACATTGTTTGGCGAAAAACGCTGGGCAGCTATGACGAATTAGAAGCGCAGGGCCTTAAGAATACTGGCGCGAGCAATATTGGCGGAACCATCGTGACCGCCGGTGGCTTGGTATTTGTTGCCGCGACGACTGACTCCAAGTTCCGGGCATTCGACTCACGCACCGGCACTGAACTCTGGGTGACGAAGCTCGACGCTAGCGGCACCACTGTCCCGATGACCTATCTGGGCCGGGACGGCAAGCAATATGTCGTGGTTGCCGCCGGGGGTACGAACCGCTTCAGGATGATCGCCAACACGGCGGACCAAATCTCCGATTCTCTGATTGCCTACGCCTTACCAGACAAGCAAGAGGGCAGCTCAGGCCTGCAAGCGAATTCTGCCCCGAGTTCGTCTTCAGGGGCGGCAGCAACCGCAAGCGTCCCGAGTCAAGAGGTTCCCAACAACTCCGGTTCAGTTTTGCCCCAAGGGGAGGGAAGGGAAACTGTCATTGCGACATGTACGACATGCCACGGACCAACCAACTTTTCGACGCTTCGGATGAGCCGGACTGCCTGGGAAAAAGAGGTGGAGGACATGAAGGACAAGGGAGCTGTCGGCACAGACGAGGATTTCAAGAGAGTGGTCGATTATTTGGCGAAAAGTTTCCCACCCCGGCAGTAAGGTACGGGCAGCCAGGCTTCGCTCATGAGCCGAACGTATGGCCGCGGCGCTCTCGACCTAAAGCAGCCATGATCGATGCCAGAACGAATACGCTAACCGCCGTGAGTGCCATTGCGGTTGCATAACTGGTTTTCTGTGCGTAGGTAGCCTCGATATAGACGACTGAGCTCGCAAGAACACCAGCGCTCTGATAAGCGAATCCTGGAAGGAACGCGCGCACCGCGTTGGGTGAGAGTTCTGCGAGGTGTGCGGGAATTACTCCCCAGGCGCCCTGAACCATGAACTGCATGAGAAAGGCGCCTAAAACCAGCAATATCTGGTTGGGCGCGAAGGCCCAGACCGGAATCATAACGATTCCCAGGATAAAGGCGGTGATGATTGCCCGTCGACGCCCCCAGCTGTCGGAAAGATGCCCGACGACGATGCCTCCAATAATGGCCCCGACGCCGGAGAAAGCGGTGATAGCCGAGCGTCGCATCGGACTGAAATGCCACTGACGCTGGAGAAAAGTGGGATACATATCCTGGGTGCCATGGGAGGCGAAGAGCATCATCGTCATGAAAGCGAGCAAGTAGAGGAAGAGCTTCCAATGCGAAACAATCTCGCGGAACTGCTCCCTCCAGCTTTGGCTTTTGCTCCGTTCCCAAACTTCGGATTCCTTAACGCGGAAGCGGATCAGCAACACCAGAAGAATCGCGGGTAGGCTTCCCAGGAAAAACAGCGGGCGCCAACCGAGACGGCCATACAGGAAAAAGAAGCTGAGCGCTGCCAGTACATTGCCGGCGGCGTAACCCTCCTGGAGCAGCCCGGAGAGCATACCTCGCCTGCCCGCGGGAGCCTTCTCCATTACCAGCGAAGCGCCCACTCCCCACTGACCACCCATGACGACACCAAAGAGCGCCCGCACGACCAGCAGGACGGTATAGTTCGGGGCCAGGCCGGTGAGAACCTCGGCCACGGCGAAGAATCCAATGTTGATCATCAACGGTCTTCGCCGGCCGTACCGGTCTGCCAACACGCCGAAGACGAATCCGCCGACAGGACGGAAGGCCAGCGTCATCGTGATCACCAGAGCAATCTGCGCGTCGGACTTGTGAAAATCCCTGGCGATCGCTGTTAAGCAAAAGGTCACGAGAAAGAAGTCGAAGGCGTCGAGCAACCAACTGGAAAATCCGGCCACCATGGCCGCCTTGTGACCACTTCCGGGCTCGTTCCGCTCCGTAGCAGGCAGCACATCCGTCTTTCTGCCAGAAATGGCGTCACCTTCAGGCATATGGCTCCTCAGAGCAGGGGCAAATGCGAAACATTGGAAAGCATAGCAGGGAAAATGGCATGAAGTCCGCGGATAGAGCACCAGAACATGTCAGTTACAGGCCGAATAGAGGGCGTTAAGATGCGGGAGCTACGTTACAGGCGTGTTACCTACATGAATCTGCTTTATAAACAGGTTTCTTACCTGCTCATGTTCGATTGCGGACCGCTTTTCCTCCTCGAAAGTTCTTTGGGCGGCGGAGCCGGAAAAGGGGGCGCCCGAAGCGGTACGATCGAGTCGTGATGCAACATCGGAAACTTTGTATGGCAGTTTCGCTGATCGTTTTTGCGATGGCGGCAAAACCGTCGTTTGCGCAGAAAAAGGCGGACCCGGTGAAGTCCTTACGGGTGTACCTCTTCGACTGCGGCATGATCAAAGGTTTGAATCCGTCAGAGTACCAATTGAAGAAGGAGGACATGAAGAGCACGGATATGGTGGTGCCGTGCTATCTTATCGTTCACCCAAAAGGAACACTGATGTGGGACGTTGGCGTGATCCCCGACAGCGCGTTCAAGGGGGATGCCCCGGTGAGCCAGTCCCACGGCTCGGTGACGCTGAGTTCCCCGAAGCCTCTGCTACCGCAACTGGCGGCGCTGGGCTATCCGCCGGAGGACATCACCTACGTTGCCTTTTCGCATTATCATTCTGATCACACGGCCAACGCGAACGCGTTCGCCGGGTCCACCTGGCTGGTCCATGCAGCCGAACGCGAGGCGATGTTTACCGTAAAGCCCGAGCAACAATCCGCATACGACCGGCTCAAGAACAGCAAGACGGTGCTCCTCCCGAACACGGATTACGATGTGTTCGGCGATGGAACCGTGATCGTCAAGTCCGCTCCGGGCCACACTCCAGGCCACCAGGTTTTAGCGTTGAAGCTGCCAAAGACCGGACCGGTATTGATCGCGGGGGATCTATGGCACTATCCGGGAGAGCGGAGCGTCAACCAGGCTCCTAAGTCTGAGGCGAACAGGGAGCAAACGATGGCAAGCCGCGCAGCGATGGAAGCATTCCTCAAGCAGAGCGGCGCGCAACTCTGGATCGAGCATGACCCGGACACATTCAACCGCCTCAAAAAAGCTCCTGACTATAATCAATAGTTTTGATGGCGAGCATACCCTGGACGAGGTGAGAACGATGAAAGCGTGGAGAGGCGCGCAGCGAAGGCGATGGAAGTGGGTTTGCCTCGCGGGATTGGTCGCTCCATTTGCAGTGGCGGTGCACGCTCAGCATGCAACGGACACACAGCCACGCCAGCCTGCCAAGATCTTTTATGCCCCAAAGCCCATTCAGCCGGCGCCTTATCTGGCCCCGATGCGATCGTTGGTGCGTCTTGCCGACTTGAAGGCAAAACACAAGGGCCAAGTGAATTGGAGCGAGTTGGTGGTCTATGACAAAAATAACCGTGCGGAAGTAACTTCGGCCGCACCGGGATCGAAAGTTCCGCGCCAGTTGCACTCCGATGCCCCGGAATATTGGGTCGTGCTGGAGGGGAGGATTCGGTTCGAGATCGAAGATCCACCCGGACAGTTTCAGATTTTTGAGGCCGCCAAGGGAGACTTGGTACTTGCACCCGAGCGGCACCTCTATTCGCTGGAGGTGATTGGCACGGAGCCGGCCATCCGCCTTGGGGTTACGCTACCGGATACGACCGTTATCTACGAAACCAAGCCTGAACACCCCGAGAAAGGCATGGAATATGTTCCGGTAACTCTGTCTACTGGCAACAATCCTGACGAGGTACCGAGCGACGGCAAGCCCGATCGTCTATTTTTCAATATAGATGAGTTGCAGAAAGAGCATCCGGGGCGTCGATCCTGGAGCGAACTCGTGGTTCGGAAAAACCGCGCACATGCGAATATCATTTGTGGCTACGCTGCGGATGTAAAACACACGCCGGGCGATCTCGGACACTACCACACGGATTTCGCCGAGATCTGGACAATCATACGCGGTCAGCAAAGCTTTGCCATTGAAGGGCTCAAGCCCTTTGTAGCGTCAGAAGGCGATGTTGTTTATGCTCCCGCAAAGAGGTGGCATCTTCCCGAGCCCACCGGCGAGGGAATATCCTGCCGTCTTGCTATGACACCCTATCCCGCCGGCAACCACTTGTATCAGCCACGGTAACGGAGTAATGGCGCGTCCGATTGAGGTTCGCCTCCTGCGTCGCAAGGTACCGGGCGGATCTCACCCCGCGCAGAGCGCCGTCAGCGCGCGTAGATCCTGCGCATCCTCAAGCCTGCGCACCATCTCCACAGTTGCTTTGGCCTTAGCCGCCGGCCACTTTGCGAAAGCTGTGCAGTCGAGAAACTTGGCGGCCACTTCGTCGTAGGACATGGGGTTTGCCGGATTCCCCTTAGCGACATCGCAGCGCCCGGAAATCAGGCGGCCGTCTTTGAGCTTAATTTCGATGATCGTCGTCATCTTGTTGTATCCGGCGGCCTCGGCAACAGGGTCCACGCCAAAGTCGACCCGGCGGATCATTTCCTGAACTTCCGGCCGGTTAACCACTTCATCGGTGAATTCGTTTAGACCGCCCTTCCCATAGAGCAGGAGTACGGCCATGCAGAATTCCATGCTGAACTTGGCTGCGAGACTATCCTTGGGGCGGTGGTGAATGAGGGCGTTGGGAAAGTTTCGGTTGGCGCCGACTCTGACGCGTTCCACCTGGTCTGCGACGATGTGGTGCTCCTGAATCAGACGAAGCATCTCCGTCATGCCGGGATGCGTGAGGGATCCAGATGGGAAGGGCTTAATAGAAATGCCGGGCGAAACGAACGTCCAGGGACTGCCGAGCTTATCCATGATGGCCGTGGCATCGAACCCACCACCCTCCGCCTGGAAGAATCCACGAGGAGCTTCCAGGATTTGGTTGGCAGCGGTCCATCCCAGCCCCGCAAGATCCGCGGCAACCACGCCACTCTCGGCCGCGCGTCCTGCATGCAGCGGCTTCGTCATGGTGCCGAAATTTTCGCGCAGCCCGGCGGCTTCACTGGCGCCAATGCCGAGCGCGGTCAGCACACGCGGCTTATCGAATCCGTAGACCTTGACCGTGGCCGCCGTTGCACCGAGCGTACCAATGGTGCCGGTGCTATGGAATCCGTCTTCATAATGCCGCGGGGCAATTGCTTCGGCAATCTTGCACTCCACCTCAACACCGACGTTATAGGCGACCAGGAGTTCTTTTCCAGAGATTAATTTGACCTCCGCCGCTGCCAGGGCGGCGGGAAGTGCCGGTGCTGTCGGGTGGGTCAACAACCCATAGACGCGATCCTCGGCAATGGCAAGCTGGGTGTCGTCATAATCGTCGGCGTGAATACCGATAGCATTGGCGAAGGCCGCAAATCGGGCGGGAGCTCTCAGCGGCGAACCGATCACGGTGGCCGAATGCGGGCCGGCCGATACAAGGCCATTGGAGCTGAGATAATTCCGGACAATCTCACCGGACTTCGCAACCGATCCGCACAGTGCCAAACCTATGCCATCGAGGATCGATTTCTTAGCCAGGTCGATTACCTCCGGAGGAAGGTCCGTGTAACGTGTTTTTACGATGAAGTCGGCGACGTAACTTGTCACGTGAGGTGCCTCGTGTGGTTGATCTTTACCGGAACCGCCCTGGGGCGCATCCGCGAATGCTTCCGTCAAGCCATGAATGCCCAATCCGCCACCGATGCATAGGACCGCGATTGCCTCGCGTCGAGTCATGATGTCTGTTCAACCTTTCGAGTAGCGCGAAACCTAGCCATGAAGGGATGTTATCGCCTACGTCAAAGTCTTGCCAGGTGATAGAGGTGTGAGTCATTATGTCATTCCAGTAGATCTTCGAAGTCAAAAATAATGTCATCCTTGTTGTCACGGACCTTCTCAATTGGATCGCCGGCCTCTCTTTAAGTTCCCCTTCGTTTTCCTCTTGGCCGCGACGATCCAGGAGCGTACTCAGGACGCGTCTGAAATCTCCCCGGAACCGTCAAATAGGAGGCGTATTGAAGAGGAATAGGTTGGCTTCCATGTTGCTGTTGTCCGGCGTGTTTTTCGTTGCGCAAACGTACGCGCAATCCTGCTGCGAGCCGGCCGTCAAGGACTTCCCCAAGGTCGGGGGCAATTATGGCAACCAGAATTATTCGTCGCTCAGCGAAGTGAACAAGGGCAACATCGCTGAATTGGGCGCGGCTTGGCACGACAACCTTGAGGGTGGATCGACAAAGGAGTTTCAACAAGCCACCGCCGTGGCTGTGGATGGCGTTCTATACGTAGAGACCACGCAGGGCAGGGTCTTCGCGGTCAACGGAAAGACCGGCGAGATCAAGTGGACCTTCAATCCGGGCTACGGCACGCAACTTCGGCGGGGAGTCGCGGTAGGCGGGGGTAAAGTGTTCACCAGCATGGCGGGCCACCGGGTGGTTGCGCTTGATCGGGCGACAGGCAAACTGATCTGGGAAAAACAACTCCTCGACGAAGGGCCAATCGGCACGCTGCGGAGCGCCGTCACCTACTACGATGGCATGATTTATTTCGGNNGGCCACGATACATGGGGAGAGGGAGATGCGTGGCAGACCGGCGGCGCTGCGCCATGGATGCATCCGGCCATCGATCCGGAACTCGGGCTCGTCTACTGGACGTTTGGCAATGCGCGCGGGGGCGGCGCCGTTGACGGGTCGACACGTCCTGGGCAGAACCTGTTTGCCGATTCTCTGATTGCGTTCGATGCAAAAACGGGCCGGCGTGTTTGGTACTTTCAGTCGGTGCACCACGACATCTGGGACATGGATAACGTGATGGCGCCCTTGCTGATCGACGTAAAGATTGCCGGTAAGACGAGGAAAGCCGTGGTCTACGGCAGCAAAACCGGCATGTTCTACATTCTTGATCGCACGAATGGCACGCCCCTGACGCCAATCGATGAGCGGCCGGTGCCGCAGGAGCCTCTGCAAAAGACCTGGCCGACGCAGCCTTACCCGGAGGGCGATGCGCTGGTTCCTACGTGCCCGACCACCACCGGCGCCGGCCAGCCGCCTCCGAACTTCAAAGCGGGCTGCTTGTTCACGCCACACGCTTATCAGTTGGTAGTTCAAACGCCGGGAACCGGAGGGGGAGCCGATTGGAGCGCGATGTCCTACGATCCCCGTACGCATCTGATTTATACCGGGGCCGGCATCGTAAGCACCGCGCATTCGCTATCGGATCACGGAGTGTTCTTTCGTCCACTGGGTGAACAACGCAGCGGGAAGATCATCGCATTCGACCCGGCCACGCGCAAGATTGTCTGGCAGAGGGACGAGAAATGGGCTCTAGCGCACGGAAATGGAGTGCTGACGACCGCGGGCGATGTGATGTTTGTTGGCCAGCCCGATGGTTTCCTTCTCGGTCTGGACATTAAGGACGGCCGCGAACTGTGGAGGTTTCAAACCGGCGCGGGCGTCCACAGCAGCCCCATCAGTTATGAGATCGACGGTGAGCAATACGTAGCCGTCTTTGCCGGCGGCAGTCGTATTCCTTACAACTCACCGCGGGGCGACAATCTGTGGGCGTTCAAACTCGGCGGCCGAGTTGCGCAGGCAGCGACGCCCACTCCGCCTTCGCCGAGACAGCCAATCGATGCGATAGAGGTGGACGGGGCGGCGGCCAAGAACACTGTGTATCTCGCACGCGCTTGGCGCCAAGGGGCGCCGGGCAATGTTGAATCCACCCTGCCAAACTCAATGGCGCCGCAAAACATGCGTGTTCCCGTGGGAACGACAGTCACCTTCCTGAACCCGTCCGGCAATACGACGGCACACTGTGCAACACAGTTTTATGAGGGGCTCTTCGATTCTGGCCCTTTGCAGCCGGGCCAATCATTTGCTTTCACCTTCACGCGGCCGGGCGAGTATTTCTACAACGACTGCACATCGCCGGGCACGACCGGCAAAGTTGTCGTCTCCGTCTCTTCCATAACTGGCTCAACACGGGCTGAGGGCGCTCCGGCGCAGGCGCAGGGTTCGTCCACGGCGTCAGTTTTGGCCGATGGCACGGGAAAGACCGAGGTCATCAACACCTGCAGTCAATGTCACAGTC
>PLZN01000177.1 GCA_003152195.1 Acidobacteriaceae bacterium | reverse complement strand
CCCAAAGTGATTGAGCGTTAAGGCATTCCCATCCCCCTCTCTCAACAACGGTACCCATCGGAGATGGTCGCTCGGTCAGACGGCCAATTCGTGGTACAGACGGTACTTCTCGTCCTGGATCTCTGCGTACGGGCGGAAGAGGACGGGATGTTGCTCGCGGCGCACGGTGTAGTCCCTTCCATGCTGCTCGGCACCCAGGAGCTCGGATCGCGTGAATTTGCCCTCCGGCGAATCGATGGCAAACAACGTGAGCGGACCCCGCAGCAGGGCGACCGTGTTGGGATGCTGCGGATCAATCGACTCCAGGCCATACGGCATCTCGACGGTATATTCAATGCGGTCCCCGTCTTTCCACTCCCGGTGCAGCACTGCAAAGGAGCCCGCCTTAAAGGGCATGGCCACCCTCTTGCCGTTGATGGCGATAGAAGTGTTGTTCCCCGCCCAGACGGGAACTCGAAAATAAAGCCCAAATGTCTCCGGACGTTCCGTCTGAAAGCGGAACGTAATCTCAGGTGAATTCGGATACTGCGTGCGCTGCTCCAGGGAACAACGCGTAGTTCCCTGGAGCCACTGCACTCGGGACGGGACGAACAGGTTGATATAAACGCCGTCTGTGGACCGGAAGTAGGAACTTATTCCGTAGTCGGCGGTGATTTGAGGAAACGTACCGGAGCAGCACGGCCACTTCTGCTCGTAGTAAACCTTCGATCCATCGTTGTTATAGTCCGCGTAGTAGAAGCTGGTTCCATCGGGGCGCAGCGGTTTGGCCCCCAGAATGGTGTTGTAGAGAACTCTCTCCATGCTGTCGCCGTGGCGGCTATCGCCCGTGACGCGCATGAGGTAGCGGGCAATCTTGAAGTGCCCGTATGCGCCGCACGGGGTTTCAAAACTGGCATGGGTCTTGGTCAGGCTGGCCCCAAGATCGCCGCTTCCCGGAACACGGAAGCTCTCGTCCGGTCCCCACCCGCCGGTGGCAAAACTTTGTGTGGTGCGCACAAAATCGAACCCGTTGCGCGCCGCACGGAGATGTTTTTCGCTGTTCAGCACCAGATAGGCTTGCGATGCCGAAGAGAGTGCGTTGACGTGGCTGTAGGCATGCAAACCGGGCAGGACATTCTTTCCTTCCGCCAGCGGGTCGAAGTAGGTGTCGTCCTGCAGGAAGCGCTTCGCCAGTTGGCGGTAGCGTGGGTTTCCGCTTCTCTTGTAAGCGAGGAAGAAGTTTTCTGGAAGAGTGTACGTCTCGTCCCACGTATAGGCGATGTTCGGGTGCGGAAGTGCTTCCATTTCCTGCCTCGAGAGAGCCTTTGCGGGCAGGTGTGGCAGCACCGCATCGGTCGCCTGACCGAGGACCTTCAATGCCGCGGGATCGCCGGCAAACTGATGAGCATCGATGAGGCCGCAGTTCGTCTTATCGAACGTATAGGCAGGGAGCGGATAGCCATCGTAGAACTTTGAAGTGATTGTTTGCCCAAAGCCCTCCACCAGCCGGTGGATTTTCTCCCGGGTTTGAAGATCGCCTGTCGCCGCGTACGCGCGCGCGAGCCCCGACAAATACTGCCCGAAAGTGTGGCCCGGAATATATCCGGTCATGTTCCGTGGCGGGTCGAAATCCTTGGACCAGCTATACCATCCGCCCATGTCTTCTCCAGGCGCCGGCAAACCGGCACGCTGCCGGAAGGGCTTGAGGAGCGCGTCGTCACTGAGAGCCAGGAAGAGGGCATGATTCTGCTTGAACTGCTCCAGCATAGGGCCTTCGAGCAGACGAATATCGGCGTAGTCGAACTGCTGCAACTTCGTGGCTACGGCATCCGACGCGGATGGTTCGGCCAGCAGCCGGCGCGTAAACACTTGCGCTCCTGCAATGGCTGCACTTCCCTTGAGAAACGTTCTTCGCGATGGTTTGTTCACGTTGGCCGCTCCTTTGACGTGCATGGTCCTGTTTTAGCCCGAGCTGCGGTCTGCAGCATTCAAGATTGTGCTTTCGGTCGTTGCTGACAGAGAGCCGCCGCCCGATGCTTGCAGATCAGTCCGGCCTCGGTCCACCCACGTTTCTCAAAAGCCCTTCTTCACCAGCTCCATCTGCGATCCTTCAGGCACGATGGGCATGATCACGTGATCTCCCGGTTTGGCGTCCCGCATGCGCTGCACAGATTCAGCGAAGTGTTCATCCGGATACGCTCCATACTTCCAGTCGCGAACAATACCGAGCGACATGGAGAGAAAAATGCAGGTCCCGGCGATCTTGAAGAGACGATCTCGTCCGTAAAGCGCGCACCACACGGCACTCCACGCAAAGGCCAGCATGGGAAAGAACCAGTACCTGCCAGAAGGATCATTGACCAGCACATCCCAGGCAGGCTTGGGACTCCCAGTCAGGGGGCTGCGCAGCGAAGCCGCATACAAGACCGCGCAGTAAACCAGAAACAGCTTCCATTCGAGATTGGCAAAGCGTAAGCAATAGAGACAGATGCTTAGGCCGCCAAGGACAGCCAGCACAATGAGAACCATAGGCGTCGTGGCGAATGAATGGCTGCCAATCACGGCACACGCAAAGATATTCCCGCCCAGCATCCGCAGGAAGGGCTCAGGCCTTGCACCCAGTGCACCTTGGAGCCGGTGGGTGCTATGCAGCATCACGACCATCTGAGTGAGCGCCCCAATACTCATCAGGGCGAAAAGCGCGAGACTCCAGCTCTGACGACGCAGCCACCAGAAAAGCAAGACAATCGGCGCGAGGACGATACAGAACGGTCCGCTGAGGGCGGCGACCAGAACGAGAACGGCATCGAAGAGGCG
>PLZN01000250.1 GCA_003152195.1 Acidobacteriaceae bacterium | reverse complement strand
TTGTTGCGGAAGCACGGTTCATCGCTAAGCTCTTCGCTATCGCTGCCTAACTTTTCCCTCACCTTCACAACTGAGCTGCGTGGCCACGCCGATGACTCACTTTCTGTAATGCAGAATGCATTTCCAAAATCTTGACAGCAGATTTGCTCTTGCCAGATGATCATTCCTGGCACACTTGTGTTGCCGTTGGGGCTCGCCTCCGCTCTAGTGAACCTGGTCCGAGCATCGATGCTGGCTGTGAGGTAGAGCGGCGGCTTTTCCAGGTTTGCCCATCAGGCGATCAGGCCCCTTGGATAATGAAACCAAACTCGAGAGGTGTATGAGCAAAAGTCCAATCACAGGCGTCGTCGTTCCTGTCGTCACCCCCGTAGATGCACAAGACTGCGTCGATGAAGAAGCGTATCGGGGTTTGCTGCGCTTCTTGATTGGAGCTGGGGTTCATGGAATCTTTGTCGGGGGTACCGCGGGAGAGGGGCCCATGTTTACCCTGGGCGAGTGGGAACGGATGTCCGGAATCGCGTTTGAGGAATGCCACGGCAAAGTTCACCTTTTGGGCGGGGCTCTTGACACCTCGACCAGCAGAGTGATTCAGAAAGCCAGGATCCTGGCGACAATCGGTTATGAGAATTATGTGGTTCTACCCACTTTTTATCTTAAGTTAAAGTTGCCTGATGAGCACCTGCGGCTCTTCGGAGAATGCAAAGAAGCGGTAAGCGATCTGAATATGGTCGTCTACAATCTGCCGTCCATAGCCGGATCGTCCATTCCGATCGAGGTAATGTGCGAGATGACTCGCCGCGGCTGGATTACATGCTGTAAAGATACCTCGGAGGATATGGCGTACTTCGGCCGGCTGGTCTCCGAAGCAGGGCCCCTCGGGTTGGAAGTGCTGATCGGCTCAGAACTGCACGCGGCGGAAGCGCTGCTAAAGGGGGCAAATGGCCTTGTTCCCGTGTGTGCAAATTTTGAGCCGGGCACATTTGTTGCGGCGTATGAAGCGCGAAACGACCCGGAAAAGATGAAGGAGATTCACGACAGAATCACAAGCGTTGTCCACAATGTGCTTCTTCAACCAAGGTCCTGGCTATCAGCCGCGAAATACGCGTCCTCAGGTTTGGGCTTTGGCTCGGGAAATCCCGTATCTCCGACGGAGCCGCTCAGCGCAGCAGAGCGGCGGCAGATAGATCTGTTTCTCGCGCCGTCCCGGTCAGCGTCTCGCGTAGAAGGATAGTGTCGGATGATATGGTTTCAGGATGAAACTTCTCTCTGTGGTCACTGCGAAGGGCGCGCGCCTGGCAGCCAAGCTGCCTTCAGGCATATTAGTGTTTACTGAGGCTAACGAGCTGGTCACTGGGAACGCTTCTTCGATCCCCTTTACTCTGCGTGCGGCGATCACCGCAAGAGGCGGCCTCGATCGGCTGTTGCCACTTTTGCAATCGGCAGCCGATTATCCTGACGCGAGCAAGTTCACTGCACAGGAAGACAGCGTGAAGGTCGCCATGCCATTCGCGCCGGAGAACGTGTTCTGTGTCGGCCTTAATTACCGAGACCACGCCCAGGAGAGCGGCGCTCCCATCCCTCAGCAGCCGGTCCTTTTCGCCAAGTGGACTAGCGCGATGATTGGGCCCGGCAACCGATCGTCTTGCCACCGGATACGCGAGAGGTGGATTACGAGGCGGAACTTGGCGTAGTCATCGGGCAGAAATGCCGCGGTGTTTCTGCAGATAAAGCTCTGGACTATGTGGCCTGATACGTATGCGTGAACGATATAAGTGCACGCGATTTTCAACGAATGGATGGCCAGTGGGTAAGAGCCAAGAGCCAGGACAGCTTCGGCCCCATCGGTCCCTGTTTAGTGACGCGCGATGAGCTGGCAGATCCCCAGGCTCTTGGCATCCGGTGTTCGGTGAATGGACGGATGTTGCAAAACTCAAATACGCGCGAGATGATTTTTGGCGTTCGCGACTTGATCGCGTTTATCAGCCGCGGCATTACGCTCTATCCTGGAGATCTGATCAGCACCGGCACTCCACCTGGCGTCGGCTTTGCTCAGAAGCCTCCGGTCTTTCTGCATGCCGGAGATAAGGTGGCAGTCGAAATTGATGGGATTGGCCGTTTATCGAATCCCGTGAAGGCCATGTAACACCGAGGCGAGCGCGGCAGCGCTTAAGAGGCCGGAGTCATGGCCCAACCCAGCGGGCCGCCTGGGAAACAGCGGAGACTTCTCGCGTGTAGGGACGCTATTTCTCCGCCCGGCATCCAAGTTGATGCGAGATTTGGTTGCTGCCCAGCAGCAGTGCATTTCGCATAGTCAATCGGCGTGTGGGAGTTATTCTTGGCTTGGGCATGGCGAAACTAAGACCAACCGCGGGCCCGCCGGGAAACAACCGTACCGGAACGGCAATGCAGTAAATCCCCGGTCCACTTTCTTCATCGTCATAGGCAAACCCTGCTTCGCGCACGGCTGACAATTCTTCTAATAGCCCTGAGAACGTCTTGATCGTCTTCGGCCCTAGAGGAGTGAGCTTTACTCCCTTGTACCGCCGGCGAATCTCTTCCGGAGCGAGCGCCGATAAACAGACTTTGCCGAGAGCTGTCGCGTGAGCAGGGGCACGCGAACCCAAGAGAAAATGGTTGCGCAAAGTCTCCCGGCTCTCTTCCCCGGCAATGTAAACAATTTCGGTTCCCTCGAGAAGCGCCAGGTTGACGGTCTCATTGTATTCCCGGGCCAAACGACGGATAACAGGCACGCCAAAAGTCAACAGTTGGTACTGATCGGAAAGCTGTTGTCCTAACCTGGCGATTCTGCCGCCCAATATATATCGGGAGCCCGCCGGGTGGGTTACGACGTACCCCTCTTCTTTCAGTGTGGCCAGCAGACGGTGGACCGTACTTTTTCCAATGTGCAATGCCTCACTCAACTCCGTGATGCCAAAGCCGGCAGGTCTTTCGGCAAGGACATCTAAAATGCGCAGGGCCTTGACCAGTGATTTCACGGGATATTTGTTCTTTGAGGCTTCACGTCGCATGATTTTCTTTCAATCTTGTTAGGCGAGCTTTGATTCTACCATGCAGAATTATCTTTTCT
>PLZN01000005.1 GCA_003152195.1 Acidobacteriaceae bacterium | reverse complement strand
TAATCTGAAGCGAATGACGCCGGGAGGCGGATTCGTTGGGCGCGTGCCAGTCGACAGCACTGAAAACGATTCGCTAAGCCTCCGTCTCCGACACGATATGGGCTCTGTGCAGAGAAATACCCGGCGTGTTAACACGAGATCGTACTTGGAACGGCAGGGAGTTCTAATGACAGGATCTACCGCACATCAGGACGTATTATTAGGTGTCACCATTCATCTCCCCTTCTCACAATTCCCCCCCCAAATATCACGAAGCGCACAGATAGCCTGAAGTGCGCTCAGGATGACCATGCATATTTCCAAGCCTCTGCTCCTGTTGTGGGCCGTCGCGTGTATTGCGATCCACGCCTTCGGCCAAAACGCCATCGATGGCCAAACCATCAACCTCGGCGAAGCCGCCGCCAGCAATCAAACCCTCGCGGCTGTCATTGATGACCAAACCATCAACAACCGCGAAACCGTTGGCAGCAATCAAACCCTCGCGGCTGTCATCAATGGCCAAACCACCAACGACCGCGAAGCTGCCAGCAGCAATCAAACGTTTGCGACTTACATCGCCGGCTCGATTACCAAACCTTCTCCCGGCCAATCCATCTACGGTGTAAAATCCTGGCAGACGAACGGCACGGGGTGGGGAACATCTGCCGAGTATCGGATGAAGATCCGGGGCCGGAATTACGGCGGGATCCTCTTTTCCGATACTCCGACAAACTCGACTCTCTACGTGCCAAGACAAGAGCCGTTCTCCTGGCCCATACGCCGCTATGAATTCGACGTTCTCTGGACGCATGAGTTCGCCCCTGTGCGCCATCGAGTGGTTCCGTATGTCACGTCGGGCGCAGGCGCCATTGCGCTCAATGGCGGTTCAACCGGAACACACTCCGGATGGGACCGGCAGGCGGCACTCGTGGGGGGCGCCGGAAGCGATGTGCGCCTGTCGCGACTCATCACCTTGAGGGCTGGCTTCACGATGGATTCGTTCAAGGCATCGACCTACAGTGATCCAGCCTATCGCAGCACAGGCACAATCATGGTCGAGCCGCGCATCGGTTTGGTGTGGGGTTTCGGATTGCCTCATCCCCATTGAGACCCTTGTCGCCGCCGTTCGTCAAAGGGAAGATTCTCGCAAAGTAATTCTCCGCTCAGTTATGCGCGTGAGAACGGCGAGCCTCCGTGCACGTTCAGAGGACGCCGGTATGAGGCCGGTGCGAGCATTTCGATTAGGAAATGCTCTTGCGTTTCGTGATCGATTGGGGGATTTTGGCAATGCGAGACTCAAAATCAAGCGGTGAAGTTCTGGATCGGCAAGAAAAGGCCCAGGTAGAAGAACCAAGCCAGGCTCAGTCTCCAAAAGAAAACAAAGGCCAAGGTATCGCCGACAACTGGCAGGGCACGCTGCACGCCGTTAAAGACTACCGCGATGTGGTCAATATCTCAAAGGGAGACTCTCTTCCAATACAAGATGAGCCTGAAGGGGGGCTTTGATTCCAACACAAGATGAGCGTGAAGGGTTAGGCATGCTGGAGATTGAACATCAGCGTGCACGAAGCAGAGAAGTTGAGCCTGGAAGCGATTGGCCGGTTTGTTGAGGCCAGCGAGGAAATTCGGTTTGAGAGTGAAAATCGCCAGCAGGTCTACCAGTGGTTGGAGCGCGTGCTTGTGCAGCAGGAGTACGCGCAGCAGGGCAAGGCGGCACGAGGCCTGATAGGGCGCTACATGGAGAAGATGACCGGCTTGAGCCGTGCGCAGGTTACGCGGCTGATCGCTCGCTACACGGCGAAAGGACAAGTCATGCCAACCGTCTACCGGGGGCACCGTTTCCCTGAGCGCTACACGCGGGCGGACATCGAGTTGCTTGCCTCGGTCGATGAGGCGCACGAAACTTTGAGTGGTCCGGCAACACGGCGCATTCTGCAACGCGAGGTTCAGCTCTACAGTCGGTGCGAATACACGCGGCTGGCTGGGATCTCCGTGGCTCATCTGTACAACCTGCGCAAGAGCCGGCGCTACCGCGAACGGCGTTTGAACTATGTCAAGACGCGGCCCACGGCGGTCTTGATCGGGGAACGGCGCAAGCCTCAGCCTCAAGGCCAGCCCGGCTTTCTGCGCCTGGATACGGTGCATCAGGGGGATCAGCCAGGAGGCGGCACGGGAGCCAAAGGCGTCTATCACATCAACGCCGTCGACCAGGTCACGCAAGGGCAGTTGGTGGGCTCAACGCCGCGTATCTCGGAAGCCTATCTGGAACCTGTGCTGAGGGCCATGCTGCGTCAGTTTCCTTTTCACAGCAAGGGTTTTCACACAGACAACGGCAGCGAGTTCATCAACCGAACCGTCGCTGAGCTGCTCAACCAGCTGCTGATTGAGCAGACCAAAAGCCGCCCCAGGCAGAGCGGCGACAACGGCCTGGTGGAGACCAAGAATGGCGCGGTGATCCGCAAACACATCGGCTACGGCTACATCGATGCAGGCCATGCCGATGGCATCAACGACTTCTATCGCGAGTACCTAAACCCATATCTGAACTATCATCGCCCCNNAGCATCAACGCCCTGAAGCGCATCGCCGGCGCCCTTAGCGATACCGACGCCGCGCGGCGCATGCAACAAGCCAAGACCAAGCTGTTGGAGAAACTGCGCCTCACCGCGTAGCACCAAAAACCTGGGAAAACAGGGCCGAGGAAATGGCGGTCCATGGAAAAGCCTACGGGGAAAAGCACCCTACGGCTTTTCCAAAGACCTTGGAAATCGAAAGAACCGACTTCCCACATTCCCTCCGCCCCGACTACGACTGCTCATCTGACTCAAATCCAAAACCCGAAAGGAGCCTTCCCCAGTTCGCCTGTCCTTCGCTCCCTTCAGGCTCATCCTTCAATTGGAAAAGACTGTATTAAGGCTAGAACTCAGTTCGACCCCAGGACCGTTAATGATCAGCCGGCGGCGGGGTAGCATCCTCCGCCGGCTTTCCCTTTTCGCGGGCAGTCTTCAGCTTGCTGAAGATGGTGT
>PLZN01000387.1 GCA_003152195.1 Acidobacteriaceae bacterium | reverse complement strand
GAAGGCCTCTCCTGCTACCTCAAACACTGTCTTGACAACATGTTTCTAGCAGATGAGGCCTTTCGTGTCTTCTTAATCATGAATTATCCGGGCTAGGGCAATACCGATGAATATCTTGTAGAAACCAGGTGGACCGTAACTGGGCGTGACAGTGGACAGCGTGAGCAGAATACTAGCAAACAGTAGAATAGAGCCACGCCTGGGGACTAAATAAGCACCTAAGAACATGATCGTAGCGTCAGGAATGGCCGATAACGTGCCGCCAATGAGAGGTATGCTGCTGGTCAGAGGAAACAACACCAACCCGAGGGAATTTTCCAGTACGAAGCTCAACCCTGCAACGATAGCGATAAAGATTGCGTCTTTCCTGCTTATCCAGATGTTTGTTTCGGACGGCATATTCTCGGCGGCGGCAAGATCGGTAATATTCACAAAGCCCAACCGATGGAGGCTAAGTTAGTGTCGCGGTCTACTGACATCGATAATAGGTGCGACGATGGTCTAATCCTGGCGCCTTCTCCTTCCACTCATAGGATGCCCGCGTGCCGGCGAGTGATTTGAACCGAAACTCGCAAGCAGCATTTATAGTACAGGATCTCATTGCTTCTCAGCTGTGCGCGCCGTCACACATCGTGCAGCGATACGCTTCTATATTTTGACCAGCAAAACATGGAATACGAAATGGTGATGGCAGCTCGTCGAGAGAGACAATGGGAGCAACCTTTACAACCTTTGGTCCGATTCACCTTGCGATCCTGGGCGCTATCCCGGTTTGTGGAGGAGTTCTTGCGGCCATTGAACGGCGCGTTTCTACTCGCCACAGTGTGTTGCGAATTTCGCTGGCGATTGCTCTTTTACTAGATTCCATCGTTTGGTATCTATATTTGGCAGCCCGCGGCTGGCTTATCTTTCCTGACAGTCTTCCCCTACAGCTTTGTGACGTCACTCTGTGCCTCATGATCCTGGCATTGCTCACCCGCAATCCCGCGGCCTTTGACTTGGCTTATTATGGTGCGTTGGCCGGAACGTCGATGGCTCTGCTCACCCCGGACATCGAGGAGCATTCTCTTTCTCTTTCGACAATTCATTTCTTTGTCACTCACGGACTCGTCGTGGCGAGTGCGCTGTATCTTGTGTGGTCCAAACAAGCCCGGCCGCGGTCGGGATCGGTCTGGAGGGCGATGCTAGCTATAAATCTCTTCGCCGCAATCACGGGGGCATTTGATTTCGCGTTCAACACAAATTACATGTATCTCCGGACCAAACCCCAGAATCTGTCCCTTCTTGATTTTCTGGGGCCTTGGCCGTGGTACATTGCCACTTCGGAAGGAATTGCTCTCGTGCTATTTACGCTGTTGTACTTGCCGTTCTGGCAGCGGCCTGCCAAATCTGAAGCATGACTGGCATTTCATCGGCGGATTGAAAATGTCAAGCCGTCGGTCGTGCCCAACGAGTGTTTGACCGAAGAGGCCTCAAACGGAGGATGCCTTTATGGAACTGAAAAGTTCAGCCTATCCGGCGGGGGGGAAGATTCCCGTCCGGTACACATGTGAGGGCGAAAACATCTCGCCTGCGTTGTCCTGGGAAGACGCGCCCGTAGGGACCAAGTCGTTTGCCTTGATCCTTCACGACCCTGACGCCCCCAGGGAAGGAGGCTTTACGCATTGGGTAGTGTACGACGTTGATTCGAGCACAAGCCGAATCAAGGAGAACACGCCCAGGCAAGGGAAAGTTGATGGGCTCGGGATGCAAGGCAAGAACGACAGCGGCAGAATTGGATACATGGGACCGTGCCCTCCGTCGGGAACTCACCGCTACATTATGAGGCTATTCGCACTTGACACTAAGCTCAACCTCAAACCCGGCGCCCCCCACGAAGAAGTCGAAACAAGCATGCGCGGACACTTTGTGGAAGAAGCTACGCTGATGGCTACCTATGCCAGGAAGGCGAAATAAGTTACTGCATAATCTCGCACTCACACCTCCCTGGCAGACCGATTTCGGTTCGTAGTGATCATTCAGCTCTATGCTGTCTTTAGCGTAACCAGGCGCAAAGCTATTAGAGGGTAGCCGGAATTGCGTACGACAGCCCGCAAACTAGCCCAGGCAAGGGAAAGTTGCGGGGTCCGGAGTGCAAGACAACAACGACGGCCTTCAAGCCGCTCCCAGGAGTCAAAGGCTCCAGAGAGGCAGAATGCGCACGCTAGTCGACAACTTGCTGAAGAGTCACGAAGGGGCGTGATGGCCATCACATCGGACGAGCACTCGAGTCTGTAAAGTGGAAATATCGATGTCGAAAAGGGTTCGCTTCATAAACTGTCGCGAACATCGAAGTAGACGGGGTGACCAGCCGACCGAGGTAACTGGCAAGGCAACCAAACCCGAAAAATTCGACGAACCCTAATAGGGCATTGTTGAGGTTTGGAACTGCGAAAGCAGTGATCACTTCAGGGGCGGCGACGGCAACGTATCCACACTGATTAGCTTCTTCCGAGAAGCTAGTCAGTTAGAGCAAAGCCAGGCTCGCCGCTCCTTTTAAATCTCGACGCTTGGGCACCGGCTTTTCAAGGAAGGTTGCGGTTGGGGGCCAAATCGTTCAGCCCAACCGTTCTTGGAGAAAAATCGATCGGGTCCGGGACCCACCGCCGGCCAGAGTTCTACTCGTCCCATGGGGAAAGGCGGTTTCTAACTGCGCATCGAGTGCCTGGCCACACTGCCGATGTGGAATGCGTTTCAACTCCCCCATTGCGCTTGGGATGGGGTCGACAACATCCATGTCTGCCTCTTGCTCGGTCGCTACAGTGTGACAGAACTCACAGCTATTGTTTACACGGAGGTCATACCGTTGACCTAGTTGTCCTCCTGGAGGGCATCCGCTTGAACGGAGGGTAAGTATGGACACGACTGAGATATTGGTAAAGTTCCCTTTGCAAATCACATTTAAAGACATGAAGGCGCCGCCAGACGCGGAGCATTGGATCCGGTCGGAGGCTGCCAAACTTGAGTTCTTCTATGAGCGAATTATGGGTTGTCGCGTAGCAGTTGAACGTCCGCTTTCCCATGGAGAGGGCAGCCCATACCACGTTCGCATCGACCTGACAGTACCGGGTGCTGAACTCGTGATCAGCCATGAGTCCGCGCGGAAAAGCGGGGCACGGCAGCTCGGTGAGGCTGAGATTAGGAAGCATCTAGAGACGCGGAACCTGCATAAATACCTTCGGCAGGCCATTAACGACGCTTTCAAGGCCGCAGGCCGCCGTTTGCAGGACTACGCCCGCCGTCAGCGGGGCGATGTGAAACATCGTGAACCGCGTTCGGTGGCCAAGATCGCCCAGCTTTTCCAAGACCAGGGTTATGGCTTCCTTGCGACAAAGGAAGGGCGCGAAATCTATTTTCATAAAGATAGCGTGCTCAACCAGGCCTTTGAACATCTCCGGGTTGGAACAGCCGTCAATTTTGCCGAAGAGCAAGGAGACAAGGGCACCCAAGCCAGCAGTGTGCGAATTGTAGGCAAACGAGGCATGCAGGACGTTGCCAGGAAGACGGAAGCTTAAGGCGCAGTACGTGCATCATCATCAATTCCGCGTGATTCCGCAATCGCCTCACAAACATGGGCCAGTCGAGGAACACTATGCCGCCTCTCCATGAGATATATCCATGTCCTTGTTCCGGCCTTCTTGCCGATGCCTATGAACTGACCATGGCGGCTGGATATATTCAGAAAGAGTTTGCCTCTCGCGCCTCCTTCGAGCTGTTCGTACGCAATCTTCCGCCGCATCGCAATTATCTTGTGGCTGGTGGACTCGATCAGGCACTCGACTTCCTCGAGAACGTGCGCTTCTGCCAAGAGGAGATCTCGTATCTCTCAACGCTGCCATTGTTCCGCCATGTACATGCCGAGTTCTTCGACTACCTCAAAGACTTCCGTTTCACCGGAGATGTCTGGGCTCTACCCGAGGGCACGATCTTTTTCCCGGGCGAACCGCTCCTTCGCGTTACCGCTCCTATTGCAGAAGCACAATTGATGGAGACCAGCCTTCTTTCCGCCATCCATCTTCAGACTCTTATCGCGAGCAAGGCGGCGCGTGTTACGACCGCCGCTGCAGGGCGGCCCGTCATCGAATTCGGCTCACGCCGGGCGCACGGGATCGAGGCGGGCGTTCTCGCAGCTCGTGCTGCTTTCATCGGGGGATGCGAGGGAACGTCCAACGCCTATGCTGGTTACCGCTTTGGCATTCCAATCTGTGGAACTCAGGCTCATTCCTGGATCATGGCCCATGAGGACGAAGCGGTGGCTTTTGGCAATTTTCTCGATGTTTTTCCCGAACAGTCCACGCTTCTCGTAGATACGTATGAGGTGCACAGGGCGGTGGATAGGATCATCGCCCTTGGTCGCAAGCCCCACGGTATCCGCCTTGATAGTGGTGATTTTCTGGCCGACAGTCTTTGGGCCCGCGAGAGGTTCGATAACATCGGCTGGACCGACGTACAGATCTTTGCCTCGGGTGACCTCACGGAGGAGCGCATCCAGGCTTTACTAGGTAAGGGGGCGCGTATCGACTCTTTCGGGGTTGGCACGGCACTCTCTACCTCCGCCGATTCGCCATTCGTTGGCGTCATCTACAAGTTGGTAGAGGTTCAATTCGCAGATCACGTTCGCGGTACGGCGAAGTTCAGCGAAGAGAAGAAAACCTATCCCGGACGCAAGCAGATTTTCCGGTTTAGCGATGAAGGCGGGAAATTTTCAGGTGATGTTATCGCTCTGGAGGACGAAGTGTTTTCTGGCGCCGAGCCCCTTCTGGTAAAGGTCATGCGAGAAGGCCGGCGCCTCGAAGTCGTCGACCAAGACCCTGCTACTACGGTCAGATCTGCCCGTTCACGGTTTCTTGCTGACCATGGGCGCCTCCCCGCCCGTCTTCTGGCGTTGAGCGCGGCAACTCCATTCCAAGTCCATTACAGTGCTCGCCTGGAGGACCTATGTGATCAACTCAGGTTTATCCACGTTTGACGGTGCGCGCAAGGCTGCGCGAGCGAACGCGGGGTGAGTTCGACGCCTGGAGAGCAGAAAAACTGTACGGCCGCAACAAACCGAATCTTGTGTACCGATGAACAAGTCCAGGCCGGAATTTGAGGTGACAGAGGTCACAGTGCCACGCCGGACGACGGACCAGACTTGGAAGAGATTATGGCAGCGCCCGCCGTCAATCCGGAAACTCCTAAAGCGCCTGGCAACGCCAGCGAGGCGCATCCCGGTGATCTCCCAGCCTTCTTCGGCCGGATAGCGCAGTACGACCGGGAGGCTGTTGTCTATGACGATGGCTGGCGTGGTTGCTCATACTGCTATTTCGACATTGCTCGTATGGCTGGGGCGCTTGTGGTGCGGCTTCGGGCTCACGGGATACGTAAAGGTGATACCGCAATCATTTGGTCCGAGAGCCGCCCAGGGTGGATCGCAGCGTTTTGGGGTTGTCTTGTCGAAGGCGTTGTTCTTGTGCCAGTCGAACCACAAGCGTCTACCCAGATGTTCCATCGTATCGAGCAAAAAGTTCAGCCTCGTATCGTTCTGCTGGGCGACCTCGTTCAGGGTCCAAAGGAACCGAGAGACACTCCGGTCTGGCTTCTTCGAGAAATAGAGGCAGCGCGCACCGAGTTTCCTGGGCAAACACCTGCTCTCGGCAAAAACGACATCGCTGAAATCGTCTTCACATCAGGTACCACCGCCGAACCAAAAGGCGTTGTTATGACAAACGGCAACCTCGCCGCCAGTCTAGGGCCGCTCGAAGATCAGATTGCTCCTTATCGGAAGTACTTCCGCCTGTTAGCTCCCCTTCGCGTCCTTAATCTGCTGCCAATGAGCCACCTTTTCGGCCAGGCGGTCTCGTTGTTCTTGGTGCCTCTCGTTCCAGGATCAGTTGTATTCGTGACCGGCACCAGCCCGGAGGAAATTGCGCGGCAGATTCTGACCAGGCGGATATGCGCGCTGGTTTCTGTTCCGAAGGTTCTGGAGGTTTTGCGCGATTTCATCTTGCGTCGTTTTCCCGAGACCAGGCATGCGGCTGAAGTCACGCGCTCAACAGCAGCACGTTGGTGGCACTTCCGCGCGATCCATCGTTTTTTTGGGTGGAGATTCTGTTGCTTCGTCGTGGGAGGAGCACCTCTCCCAACCGAGCTTGAGCAGTTCTGGTCAAATTTGGGATTTGTAATAGCCCAGGGGTACGGCCTCACCGAGACTGCACCGATCATCAGCTTTAGTCATCCCTTTCATGTTCAGCCGGGTACAACGGGTAAGCCGCTGGCCGGGATTCAGGTCAAGATTGCCGAGGATGGCGAGGTGTTGGTTCGTGGAAACAATGTAACTCCCGGTTACTTTCAGCTTCCCTCCGAAACCGCGGCCGCCTTCCAGGATGGCTGGTTCCGTACAGGCGATATTGGGGAGCTCAGTCCAGAAGGCAACCTTGTGATTCGAGGACGGAAGAAAGACGTGATCGTCACCCCCGAGGGCCTCAAGGTTTTCCCAGAGGATGTGGAGGCCACGCTCAACCGGATTCCAGGCGTACGTGAGTCGGCGGTCATCGATAAGAACGGAATCTATGCGGTTCTTGTCTTGGAACCAGGTTTTGAGGGCGAAGATATTGTCAGAGAAGCGAATCGGCATTTGGAACCACATCAGAGAATTCGGTCGTTCTCTCTCTGGACGCAACCTGATCTGCCGCGCACGAGCACGACCTACAAGCTTCGCCGTGCCGCAATTGCAGCGGCTTTGCAAACAGGAACAGCGGAACCAACGAAACCCAACGTAGGGCTCGCGGACCTGGTACAAAGGTACGCACCAGGACGAATCATCACGCCCAATACCACTCTGGAAGAGTTGGGACTCAGCTCCTTGGACCGGGTTGAGCTGATGATGGACCTGGAGGAAAACCGGGGGACGAGCATTGACGAAAGCGTCTTTGCTTCTTTGAAAACAGTCGCCGATCTGGCTAACCCTGCAGTACCCGCCGAGTCTATTCCGCAGCCCGATTACAGCCGTAAATGGCCGGCCAGGCTCGTGCGACGAGTCCTGCTCCCCACAGTCTTCCTCCCTTTAACCAGGGTTTTCGTCCGCTTAAAGATCTCCGGGCAAAAGAACCTGGATACCGTTAAAGGCCCTGTAATCTTCGTGGTAAACCATCAAAGCCATCTCGATACCCCCGTCATTCTGGCAAGCCTGCCCGGCAGATGGCGGTATCAGATCGCTCCAGCAATGTGGAAAGAATATTTTGATGCTCATTTCTTTCCGGAGCGCCACACCATCCGTGAAAGATGGATCAGCAGCATCTTGTATCGGTTGATAACCGTCCTGTTTAATGCGTTTCCGATCCCACAGATCGAGACTGGAACGCGCCGCTCTCTCCGTTACATAGGGGAACTCGTGGAGGAGGGGTGGTCAATTCTGATCTTTCCGGAAGGAGAACGTACGATGACGGGAGAAATCGGAGTCTTCTACCCAGGAGTAGCGATGATTGCTTCGCGGATGCGGTTGCCTGTAGTGCCGATCCGGCTTATTGGACTTGATCACATCCTACCTAGGGGTAGAAATTGGCCTCGACGCGGAACGGCCGAAGTCCGGATAGGTGTTCCGATTTCCATCGAAGGCAATTCATACGCGGAGTCAGCAAAACAAATCGAGGATCTGGTCCGGCAACTCTAGATCACGCTTGGTCGTGCGGTGCGATTAATCCGCATTCGGATTGCTGGTCGGCTAAGAAGAGCTCTAATCTTCGGCATACTGTCCCCGACGGAGCTGGTTTTTGTCCTCGGTGACTGTCCTATGGTCGCGCGAGTCTTGCTGTGACAGGGGTCACAGCACCACGCTTCCAACCCGGATGAAGATGTAGGTACCGCAACCGCTGCTGGCGTGGGTGGACTACGACCGCAGATGCTTCATCCAAAAGCGGTACTCTTCTGACTGTTTTTAAGGAGGCTCTGTGAAGACCACTTCCATCAATTCAAGTTCGCCACCCGAGTTGCGCGGATTGACCACCCTGAAATTCCCCGTAACCCTGGCGAATGTCTACGATGAGAAAGCACACGCAATTTCGTTCTATTTCAGCCGGGCATCTTTCTCAGAGACGTCTCACGAGGAAGAAGTGCTAAACGCAAAACACCTCGTAAACCGAGTCAAAACAAAATGCAGCTCTGAAGGCGATACTGCTGACTTGTCCAGGGATCTGGCCATGATTCTTGAGGTGGAACAACAGATTCGAGCGGCTCCAGCACGCTTCAAAGCAGTCTTCGCGTGCGGCAAGAAGCAAATCTGGCAGGAGTATGATTTGCCGATATGTGAGAATGTGAGCCGCTTGGAAGTCGCTACGCATTTCCAATTGGTTCCCTTATTGCGCGCCTTGGAGTCGTGCACTCCATACTGCGTCGTTATCGTCGAAAACGGCAAGGCAAAGGGTTTTCTCATCCACGGTGCTGAAATTCATGAACTCGACGCTCGGTTGCCAGGAGCGGACTTATCAGTCCATGCTGACGATTCACGCGTAGGGTGGTCCCATCATATCGACAGTAACGTGAGCGAGCGTAGAAAGGCGTACATGAGGGAGTTGGCCGCGGACCTGCATCGGCTTTTGCAGGGTACAAATTGCGAACATCTCGTAATCGGATGCCGTGAAGAAGTGTGGAGCGAACTCGAACCAGAGCTGGATAAGGCCGGATTGGCCGCCATGGTTGCTGGACGCTTTCATNNTTCATCTGGCTAGCTTTGACCTCACCCCGGCCGGCATATTGCAGGCGGCAAGACCGGTATTCGACGAATGGCAACGCGAGTACTACGCGGAGTTTTGGCTGAAGGTTCGTGAGCAGCCAGCCCACAGTGCGGTCGGTGTTGAGCCAGTGCTGCGGAGTCTGGAATCAGGCCGAGTGCAAAAGCTTTGTCTGGGGAATGTTCCCGATACAGAACTATATGCCTGTGCGGGTTGCAATACGTGGTGGAGCAAGGCAGACGAAAAGTGTCCGGCGTGTGGCAATGCCGATGTCTATGCGATTGCTGCTGATGAGCTGTTGCTTCGCAAGGCCCTACTCACCGATGCTGAGATACTTGCCCCGGATGCCGCCATCGCAGCCTCATTGGACCCCGTAGGCGCCCTCCTTCGCTACTGAGTGCTCCAACAGTTTGGACGATTCGATCTCGGAAGGCACGGTCGAGGTAGTCTTCTTGGGGTCCACCGCGCACGAGATTCTGAAGGGTGATTCTCTCCTAACGATACCCATCTCGAGTGGCTCTAGGAGGAGAGGCACGATGCCTGAATTGAACGCGAAAGATGTTGAAGCTTATCTGTCATCGCTCTTCGAGAGGCCAGTTACTCTGATTGGCTTAACACCGCTTGGAGAGAGTCCGAGTGACAAGTCAATCAAGTTCTGTGGATACGGCACTCCCATGCGCCTTGACTACGAGCTGGGTCGCGAGCACAAGACAGCCGTCCTGCACACAATGCACCCTGGTCCATTTGGACATGAACACATGGAAGACCGTGCTCAGGTTCTCCTGTGGGAGAACCGTTCATTCAATAAACTGCCCTGTCATGTGCGTGCGGTAGATGTTGGCGGATTTCAGTCCGATGGAAGTCTCTCTACTCTGGGCGATATCACGGAGTTCTTCCTGTTGACGGAATATGTCGAAGGCGAACCGTACGTTCAAGATATGCAGAGACTGCGAGATGGAGGAATGCTCAGCGCGCCGGACCTGGACCGTGCAGACGCTCTCTGCGACTACCTCGTTGAGGTCCATGCGGAGAAAGGTGATAATCCAGAACTGTACGTCCGACGCATTCGAGAGTTGCTGGGGCACGGAGAATGCATCATGGGCATTACTGACGCGTATCCTCAGCACGCATGGATTACAGAAAGGCTGCTCGCCCAGATAGAGCATAGTTGCCTGGACTGGCGGTGGCAGCTAAGGAGGCGCGGTCATAGACTCCGCCAGGTCCACGGGGATTTTCACCCTTGGAATATCCTGTTTCGATCCGGTGTCGATTTCACGGTCCTGGATCGTTCCCGAGGGGAATATGGCGATCCGGCCGATGATGTCGCTTGTCTAACAATGAATTATCTTTTCTTTTCCCTGCAGCGCAATCAACGTCTGGAGGGCGCTTTCGAGACATTATTCCTGCGTTTCTGGGAACGTTATTTAGCGGCAACCGGCGATCGTGAAATGCTGCAGGTTGTCGCTCCGTTCTTCGCTTTTCGCGGGCTCGTGATGGCAAGCCCGCTATGGTATCCCACACTATCGGACGCGATACGGCGGCGGCTGTTCAGTTTCATCACTTCGGTACTGGACACCGATAGCTTCGATCCCTCACGTGTGAACCGCTATTGTGGAGCCTAGAATCCAACCCGCTTTTGCTGTATGGGTCACGGGCCTTCCGGCATCTGGCAAGTCCACGCTGGCGGCGGGTCTGGCCTCCGAACTTGCGGCTCGAGGAGTAGACGTCGCATTACTCGAATCCGATGTTCTGCGAAAAGTACTTACGCGTCATCCACTCTATAGCGAGCAGGAGCGCGATACCTTCTATGAGCAAATAGTCTATCTGGGCGTTTTGCTTACCCAGCACGGGGTTCCGGTGATTTTTGATGCCACTGCCAATCGCCGGCGATACCGCGAATGTGCGCGACAGCGGATTGCGAAGTTCATGGAAGTCTACGTTGATTCGCCCCTCGGAGTTTGCATCCGGCGAGATCCTAAAGGGATCTACCGCAGAGGACTCGAAGGAACAGCAGTCGCGGTACCAGGTTTGCAGATAGAGTACGAAGCTCCTGAGAATCCAGATCTCGTCGTGCATGGGGACAAGGAAAACCCTGAACGAGCAGCCGAGCGCGTGATCCAAAGCCTCGTCGAAAGGGGTTATGTGAAATAACTGAGAACTGTCCTTGTCTATGACAAGGGGCTGCATTAGCCGAGGGGGGTGACGTAGAGCGCTCATTGAGGGAATAGTCTGGTTCAACTTGAGGCCACGCTTTGCAGCGTGGACCCCGCAGCTCCTCTTTCAGCTACGGGACAAATAGTGAGTACTGGGCATTTTGCCAGACGAATCCCGCTATCCTAAGTCTAGCTCAGGCCGCCGCACGGTCCCGGTGTGATCGACATCACAGCTATACCGGGCGAGACTTGACTGTTGGCGGCGAAGTCCATCGTCCGTGACTCCACCGTCTGTAGCTTTGAATAAAACTCCTTCATCGTCGATCAAAAACACCGCTGCAGGAAGTGATCTCCGTCACATCTATCCATAAAACCTGAAGGTAAAGTCCAGCGAGCGGATAAAAAGAAGGTTCCGGCATGGATGTGGCGCAAGCCGGCAGCTCTTGAGATGAACAGGGAAAGTGTCCCGAACTCTCGGAACCATCTGTTGTGGAGGTCCAGATATGCCATCAAAATATACACTTGAATTCTCCCAGATCAGGATGACCGACGTGACCCTTGTTGGAGGGAAGAATGCATCGCTGGGTGAGCTGTATTGTGCTTTGAGCAAACGGGGGGTCGGCGTACTGGACGGATTTGCTGTCACGACCGCGGCATACTGGCGCGTGCTTGATGAGAACGGTTTGAGGCAAAAGCTCGAGGCGGTATTCGCCAGCTTGAATGCTGAAGATCTGGATAAGCTTGCGCTTGCCGGCCATACGGCGCGTTCCTTGATTTTGCAAACGCCGTTGCCGGACGAACTGCGTATCGGCATCCTCGAGGGCTATCATGCCTTGATCCAGCGACTGGGATACGAACCTGCTCTCGCGGTTCGTTCATCCGCGAGCGCGGAAGATCTACCAGAGGCCTCCTTTGCGGGAGCGGCAGAGTCCTTCCTGAACGTTCGTGGTGAAGAGGCGATGATGCGGGCCGTCCATCAGTGCATTGCCTCTTTGTTCACAGACCGCGCAATCAGCTATCGTGCCCGCCAGGGCTATTCTCAATTGAAGGTAGCTTTGTCCGTGGGCATAATGCCGATGGTGCGCTCCGACAAGGCCTGTTCTGGCGTGATCTTCACTCTGGACACAGAGTCCGGTTTTCGCGATGCCGTCACCATCAGTGGAGCCTATGGACTCGGGGAATTCGTCGTGCAGGGAGTGGTTACTCCGGATGAGTGGACGGTCTTTAAGCCGACACTAAAACAAGGCTTCCGCGCCATTGTTGGCCGCCAGCTGGGGTCAAAGCAGATCCGCTTGATTTATGGCGATGGTACCCGGACAACACGGAGTGAAGCCGTTCCGCCGGAGGAGCGTGGTCGTTTTTGCCTGACGGATGACGAAGTGGTTCAGCTGGCGAGCTGGGCTTGTCTCGTTGAAGAACACTATTCTGAGCTTGCCGGACATCCTCGGCCGATGGATCTTGAATGGGCCAAAGATGGAACGACAGGAAAGCTGTATATCGTGCAGGCAAGACCGGAAACGGTCCATTCGGCCGAAGCCCATTCACACGCAGCTCAGGTGTTTCGCCTTACCGGCACCCCCGGTGCGGTTCTGGTAAAAGGACAGGCAGTTGGGGAGAAGATTGGCAGCGGTAAGGTTCACGTTGTGACGGAGATTAGCAGACTGCAGGAGGTGCAAGCCGGCGAGATTCTGGTTGCAAGCAGCACCGACCCCGACTGGGAACCGGTGATGCGCCGTGTTGCCGGTATCGTTACCGATCAGGGCGGACGGACCGCGCATGCTGCAATCGTGTCACGTGAGTTTGGAATTCCCTGCATTGTGGGCACAGGCAATGCCACGCAAATCCTGCAGACAGGACAGGAGGCGACGGTCTGCTGCGCGGAAGGCAGTGAGGGGCGTGTGTACCAGGGGCTGGTGCCGTATCGCGTCGAGACGCTACCTGAGATCTCGATTCCCAAGACGCGGACGAAGATTATGTTGATCGTCGGCGATCCTGAAAGGGCCTTCGATTTCGCGGGTATTCCCAATGAAGGCGTAGGCCTGGCTCGTATCGAATTCATCATCACCAATCACATCGGTATACACCCCATGGCGCTGGCCAACCTGGCGACCATCCGCGATGCAAAAGTTTTAGGTCAGATTCGCGATCGAATTGGATCCGAGGATGGGAAAGAGTTCTTTATTCGCAACCTCAGTGAGGGTGTTGGCAGAATTGCCGCCGCCTTCTATCCGCGGCCGGTGATCGNNCCGACTTTGAACAGCACGAAGAGAATCCGATGATTGGTTTCCGCGGGGCATCCAGGTACTACGATGACCGGTATGCACCGGGATTTGCCCTGGAGTGTGCGGCACTTGCGCGTGTAAGGTCAAGCTTCGGCCTGTCGAACGTGAAAGTAATGGTTCCTTTTTGCCGCACAGTCGAGGAGGCGAAGAAGGTAATCAGTAAGATGGCCCAAAATGGGCTAAAGCAGGGCGAGCAGGGTCTGGAGGTCTACGCGATGTGCGAGATCCCAGCAAATGTTGTCCTGGCCGAGCAGTTTCTCAAAGTATTCGATGGGTATTCCATCGGATCGAACGATTTGACTCAACTCACCCTGGGCCTCGATCGCGATTCCGCGGTGGTTGCGCATCTTTTCGATGAAAACAACGCGGCGGTGCGCTGGATGATCGAGCGGGCCATTACAGCGGCCCATGCGGTTGGCAAACCGATCGGCATTTGCGGCCAGGCGCCCTCTGATTTTCCGGAGTTCGCGGAATGGCTGGTGGGCCAGGAAATTGATTCCATCTCTTTGAACCCAGACACGGCTATACGCACGGCTGCGCGAGTCGCACAGGTGGAGGAATTGAAACTTGCCTTGCCAAAGCGCGGTGAGTGAATCTGACAGTAAGCGCTCAGCAAAGATCTGATTATTTGACTAGTCTCGCTAGCCGAACCGTTTCCAGCCGTTCCTCAATTCCCGCTCTGTCTGCGACATTCTCGAGCTCCCTAAAAAGCGATTGATATTGCCCTGCAACATCACGATATGTCTGCGTTTGCCGAGCTTCTCTTAAGAGGCTCCGCCAATCAGCGGGAAGCTGGCCGGTCTCCTCTGCGACGTCGAGAATTTCGGCTAGAGACGCAACTTCCGCCCGCAACAGCATGTTTTCCTGCAATAGATCTACAAGTGACGTAGCTTTCTCCGCATGCATCTCAGTCTCCCAGGTGCTCACCATATCGCTTTTACTGGATTGGAACAGCACCATGCTGTGACAGGAAAGCACAGCTCTCTTCTAAAGGCCGACTGTTCCAGCTCCTCAGATCCGCTTTGCTCGCATTACCTTCTGTGCGCCTTATCACCGCCAGGTCTCGATTTCACCCACACCCTTGTAGATCGAAGCCGATATGGATACCGGTCTAGCGAAGGATATTGTTCTTTCTGTGCGCAATAGGACGCTTGCTTTGGAACACCCGACGATCAGCCGCTGAAGACCTTACGGTTGGCGCTGTGGCCTTTTAGATTGGCACCTGGGTGTTGGCTAATCGAAATCGCAGAGGAATACCAGGGAGCGCGAGTATCGGGTATCCTTCCGGCTCCCTGGTTGTAAATGTTTAGTCAAGCGGCGAAGGTCAAGTTATCTTCGACCTGGGACACACCGGGCGCCGACCATGCAGCTCGTTCCGCCTCGGAGCGCTCGGCCCACGAATGCACGGTGCCACGCAAAGTGACCTTGCTATCGTAAACCTCCACTTTGATCTGCTGCGCGTCCAACTCGGCGGCGCGCCGCAGGGCGTTTTCGATCTTCTGTTTCACTTCTGAGGGAGAAACCGGTGATTTGACTGTGATGAGATTACTTACGCCCCTCACTCCCGCCAGATTGCGAACCGCGTTAATAGCCGCGGACTGCTGATACTTGTAGTCTACAGTGCCTTCAAGAGCAACAAACCCTTGGGCGACTTTTACCTTGAGACGTTCATTGGGAACCATTACATCCCACTTCAGGGCATTCAACACCGCCTGAGCGACGTCTTCATCTGTCCGGCTGTGACTTTCTGGAAGTGCCACCTGCATCTGGTCGACAATTGCCTTGACCCCGTTGACTCGTTCTGTCGCGCGTGCCGCTGACCATTTCTCAGCGTAGGTTTTCACCCTACCAGAAAGCGTTACAATGCCATCCTTCGCTGTAACACCGACCTCGGCGGAATCCACACTGGGTTCGTACTGTAATTCATCTTGAACATCACGTTGAAGTTGAATATTTGTTTTCATCGCTTTTCTCTCCTTTAGGTTATGGCGGTTCATACCGCGAATAGGGAATACGCGGCGACGCTCAGCATGACTTGCGGTGTACTACCGGTTCTTGAGCAACCACTTAGGGATTAGTGTGCTGAATTTGGAGTTCTGTCCAATCTGTCATGTGATGCAAGCGGCGCCCTTTAAAAGAAGATGCCCCTTTGCTTCGTCAGCCGCAGTGATGTTGGTCACAGCAGTTGGTGGCCCGCCATCATCGCCGCGACCAGCACGCTAGCGGTTGCTGCAAGAAGGGTTCTCATGGACTTGGACCTCTCTACTTGCTCGAACCGGTTTCCGGACTACATTACCGAAACTACTGCTCTGGTGTGAGTGGAACTCAATCTAGATCGCGATGCCGGTCCGGATCACTTAACTGACCTGAACTAGAAACGCGGTAGGCGGTTTTGCATCGGACAGGGGAGGCGCTGAAACATGGTGACGCACATCACTGGCAGAAGGACATGCTTAGATAGGCGACGGTGGCATCCAAAGGTACTTTGAAGTCCCTGCCCCACCAGCCAGATACGCTCGATTTTCCAGCTCGGTGATAAGGGATGGTTCTTCCATCCCTTTGGACTAAATGTGTTGGCTGCCAAGACGGACGGCATCCCCGTGTTTGGAACCATGGCGCACAGCTATATCGAGGCACACATGAGGATGAGGCGGACTCCTTTGAGGCATTCGCGAAGCTCTATCCGAAACTATATGCCGGAAGGAAATGTCTCGGCAAGCTCCCCGAGACTCTGCTCTGCAATTGGCTCCAGCGGCTCGACTGCTCTAGTCTGGTCGAAGTGGATGACGGCATCAAATTGGTCCGAGAGTTGCGCGCCAAAGTAGTGACTCGTAAGTTCGGACTCCGGGCGTAGCCAGCCAACAAAGTCGAGAACGTCCGCATTGCGCTACATCCATGCGGGGAAGCGTCGGAATCCACTCAGGGCCTCGACGGCATCCGCATCTTTGTTCTCGCCTTGTACGTAGCAATTAACCCGGTAGGCATCCGGCCAGTCGGCCTCCACCGCTATCCCAGTAAATCCTTTTTCGAGAATCAGGCGTTTGGTAATCCGTGCTCGCTCTCGATAAAACTCATGCGTTCCATGGGATGCCTCGCCGATGAACTCAAGGAGATGATCGTAGTCTGTCTGTGAGCCGGTCAGTGGATGAGCAGCCTCGCGGACGAGGTCGCTAATGATGGGCAGAGTCGCATCAAGCATGGTCAGCCTCCAAGGTGGCCCCATTCTGGGGTGCCTGCAATCTCGAATCTCCGGTCAGGCCAGTCTGGCTCTCAGTATCATCAGCATACGCCGGACATTCCGACAGGGCTTTCCTT
>PLZN01000238.1:301-9588 GCA_003152195.1 Acidobacteriaceae bacterium | reverse complement strand
CGCATCCTGATCCTGGACGACGCGCTTTCCAGTGTGGACACTTACACCGAAGAGCAGATCCTGCGCGAACTGCAACGCGTCATGCAGGGGCGCACGACTCTCTTCATCTCCCACCGCATCTCCACGGTTCGCCACGCCGACCAGATTGCCGTGCTGGTAGCCGGCCGCATCGTCGAGTTGGGCACCCATGACGCGTTGATCGCCAGAAACGGCTACTATGCGGACCTGTTCCAAAAGCAGCTCCTCGAAGAGGAGCTGGCGGTCGCGCGCTGACCATCCAGCCCCGGTTGATCCTTTGGCGTCATCCATGTCCGGAAGCGGACGGTTTTGTTTCAACCTGGACAGTTTGTTCCTAATCCGACAAGAAACGCGCCAAACAATCCTGTGTTTTAAAGTGCTTAAACCCGGCGGGATTGGCCAGCGACGTGCTTGCAACCCTTCTCATAGGGGGACCCGTGAATTTACTGGTTGAACTGCGTCTTGCGCTGCGCCGACTGAGCAAGCAGCCCGGTTTCATGGTCACGACGATTGTGACCCTGGCGCTGGCAATCGGCGCCAATACAGCCATTTTCAGCGTTGTCTACGCCGTGTTGATGCACCCCTCTGGGATCGATGCGCCAGAGCGGTTGGCCGTCATGCGTACGCGCTATGCGCACCTCAGCCTGGATTTTCCTTTTGTCTCTGTTCCAGATTATGCGGATGCTGCCTCTCTGAGGGGCCAGGTCGAGAGTGCTGCACTGGAGAATGCGGTCGCGTATAACGTCGTCCATGATGGCACTATCGAGCATTTGGACGGCGCGCAGGTATCGTGGCAGTGGTTCAATGTTTTTGGGGCGAAGCCGATTCTCGGCAGGACGTTTACCGCAGAGGAAGACCATCCGAACGCGAATCAAGCCGCTGTCTTGAGTTATGGGATGTGGCAAAGTGTCTTTGGCGGCGACCGGAATGTGATCGGCCGGACTCTGATGCTCGATCAGACGCCGTATCGCGTGGCGGGCGTGATGCGGAGCGACTTCGACTGGCCGCGTGGGACAGCTGTATGGACGCCCCTGGGGCTGCCACCGCAGGCGTTCACTGCTGGCAATCGTTTCAATGAAAGCTACAACGCCACCATTCGCCTGCAACCCGATGTGACATTTGCTCAGTTGAGCGCCGGTCTGGCCTCGAAGGTGCGGGAAGAGAATTTTCGTGAAGGGGGCCAAGGGTTTGGGCAAAGATCGGGATGGGCGATCGCAGCTGCGCCTTTAACGGAGTTTGCTGCCGGGCCACTGCGGCAGCCTCTCTATGTCCTCTTTGGGGTGGTTGTGCTGGTACTGCTGATTGCTTCGGCCAACGTTGCGGGGCTCTTCCTTGCCCGAACTTCAACGCGCAATCGGGAATTTGCCATTCGGACAGCACTGGGCGCAAGCGCAGGAAGCTTAGTGCGGCAGCTCCTGACCGAGACACTCCTTCTTGCGGGCGTTGCGACAGCCATTGGTATTGTGCTCGGGCCTGTATTTGGAAGGGCGCTGCTATGGATGGTTCCGCACAGCCTGGCACAAGGATATACGGTAAGTACCTCGCTGGGAGTGCTGATCTTTACCGCTGGAATAGGATTGTTCACCTCCTTGATTTGCGGACTTGGGCCAGCGGTAAAGATGATCCGATCGCGAGAGCATCTGGATTTGCATGAAGGCGGCCGCAGCGTAACTGCTTCCCACGAAAAGCAACGGTTGCATAGCCTGTTCGTGATCGGGGAAGTGGCACTCGCATTCGTGCTGTTGACGGGAACCGGCATGTTTCTAGCCAGCCTGAGAGAGCTTCAGCAGGTCAACCCTGGATTCAATCCCCACGGCGTTCTCGCCGGGACCGTGTATTACGCCGGGGCCGCATATAAAGACAATCAACAGCGGCAGGAAGCCTTTATAACGACTGCGTTAAATCATCTCGCCGCGCAGCCCGGCGTGCAGGCGGCGGCCGCCACTTCCTCGCTGCCGTTTAGCAATCAGGGCGGGGCAGGTTCGTTTGATATCGATGGACGGCCGGAGACGGCGAATGATCCCGGGCCGCACAGCCAAATTGCAACCGCCACTGCCGACTATCTGAAGGTGATGCAGATACCGTTGCTCGCAGGAAGATGGATTGGCAGCGAAGACCGCGTCAATACCGAGCCGGTCGTGGTGATCGACGAGAAGCTTGCACATAAGTATTGGCCTGCCGAGAGTCCCATAGGCCAAAAATTGAAATTCTCAAGCAAAGATCCGTGGTCGACAATCGTTGGAGTCGTAGGGAATGTTCGCTCCAGCTCTCTCGAAGAAGATACCGGCGATGGTATGCGGTACTATCCGTATGCGCAGTATCCGAATATGGCGGCCAGTTTCGTCGTGCGCACGGAAGGCAACCCTTACCTATTCACCCAGATCATCGAGCGCGCAATCACGACCGCCGATTCGACCCAGACAGCCTTTGATATCAGCGCTCTGGAGTCTCGCGTGAATGCTTCGCTTGCATCCCGCAGATTGATTGTTTGGCTGCTGACAGCTTTCTCAGGATTGGCCCTGCTCCTTGCCCTGATAGGCATCTATGGCCTGATCAGTTATGTAACTGTCCAACGTACGAATGAATTTGGTATCCGGATGGCTCTTGGCGCGCGGCGCGGGCAGGTTATTGCGCTGGTGATGAAAGGAGCGCTCCTATGGGTGGGCATCGGTCTGGCAATCGGCGTTACCATGTCCGGTTTGGTTACGTCGACGCTCAAACACAGTTTCGCGGCATTTGGAGTGGATGTGATTCCGTCTCTTCTCTTCGCTCTGGCTGCGATGTTGACCGTGGGTGTTGCCGCTGGATTGTTGCCCGCGCAGAGAGCTGCCTCGACAGATCCAGCGAAGACACTGCGGAATGAATAGGACGATTTCTGGTTTACGGGGTGGCCCCACGTCCGCGCCGGATAGTGTGAAAAACCGACGAGTCAGAAGGCCGGGTGCCCATACCCCCGGCTCCATGGCGCGGACACTCCTCTGCGTTTGTGCTTGCGCGAGAACCTGACCTATTACAGACTAGGGAGGGACCCCTCACAATTTAGAACATCTGGAGCCGAATCAATGAGCCTCACTCGACGTGTCTTCCTGGAGCGCATCGCCCAGATCGGCGGCTACTCCGCGGCTTTTCGCGCCATGCAGGCCCTTGGCCTCATGGCTCCCGTGGGCGTATCTCCCCTCCCCCAGCTTGCCGCGGATTTCGGACACGGTAAGAGCGTCGTGATCCTGGGCGCCGGCATTGCCGGCCTCGTCTCCGCCTACGAACTGCGCAAAGCCGGTTTCAGCTGCACCATCCTCGAAGCCCGGAGCCGCCCCGGCGGCCGCAACTGGACGGTGCGCGACGGCACCAAGGTCGAGTTTACCGACGGAACCATTCAGAAGTGTACCTGGTCGGACGGCGGCTACCTCAACGCCGGCCCCGCCCGCATCCCCTCCATCCATACCAACCTGCTCAACTATTGTCAGGAACTGAACGTACCCCTTGAGGTCGAGGTCAACGTCTCCCGCTCCGCGCTGATGCAGTCTCCATTGCTGAACTCCGGCAAGCCCGTCGAGCAACGCCAGGTCATCCACGATACCCGCGGCTACCTTGCGGAACTGCTCTCCAAGTCCCTGCACGCGAACACCCTCGACGAGGCGCTTTCCAAGGAGGACACTTCCCTTCTGCTGGATTTTCTCCAGGACTTCGGCGACCTCAACGCGGACGGCAAGTATGCAGGTTCCATGCGCGCCGGCTTTGTCAGGCCGCGTGGCGCCGGCCCGGCCCAGTACGTGCTCCACAAGCCGTTGAAGCTCCACGATCTCCTCATCGCCGACCTATCCAAAGGGGAATTCTACGAAGATGAAATTGATTGGCAGGCGACTATGTTCCAGCCCGTCGGCGGCATGGACCGTATCCCCTACGGCTTTGCCCGCGTTCTTCCCATCACCATGATCCACTACGAATGCCCGGTCACCGAGATCACCACCGGCGACACAACCGTTACCGTCGCCTACTCCAAAGCCGGAACGCCGCAGACGATCACTGCCGACTTCTGTATCTGCACCATGCCCATCTCCGTTCTTTGCAGAACCAAAAACAACTTCTCCGCCGAAGCGAACCAAGCGTTCGCGGGCATGCCCGTTTTAGCCCTCTACAAAATCGCCTGGGAATCTCCTCGCTTCTGGGAAAAAGACAACCACATCTACGGCGGCATCTCCTTCCTCAAGAACACCGTCGACCTTGTCTGGTATCCAAGCGCGAAGCTTTTGTCTCCGACCGGCGTCCTGGTCGCCGGCTTCAACTCCGAACGCAATGATCTTGGTGGTTTGGGCAGGAACTTCGGCAGTGGTTCAGGCGGACCCACCCCATTCGGCGCCCTGCCCTCGATGGAGGCGAAGCTGGATGCTTCCCGGGCGGCCGTCGAGGCGCTGCACCCCGGCCGCTCTCAGTTGCTCGCCAAGCCGATCTACGTCAGCTGGGCCAAAATTCCTTATTCCCTCGGCTGCTTCGCCAATAACTTCATGCCCAGCAGCGCGCCGGCATACGCACAGCTCGAGAAACCCGAGGGCCACACTTATTTCGCGGGCGACTATCTCTCCCACCTCGTAGGCTGGCAGGAAGGCGCCGTACTATCCGCTCACCACGCCATCGAACGCATCGCCACGCAGATGAAAAGCTGAGTTACTTACCAGTAGGTGAGGCTGAAGTTGTCCAGGTACGTGGTATTCGCCGTGTGCGCGTGGTCGCCGTCCATCTGATAGTTGGCTGTGACGCCCCACCAGCTGGAGCTGATCTTGGCTGGGGGATACGTCTTATTGAGCGGATAGGTGGTTCCATTCAGCTCGATTGACTCGTAGAGCATCGTATTGTCAGGTTCCCGCTGCACGACAAGGGTCAAATGGTTCCACGCTCCCTGGATGAGAGTACAGGGAACGCCGGAGGACACCCAATGGTGACTGTTCCAGATGTCCCAATCCCCGTCGCCTAAATGATTGCACTGGTGCCCCCATGTCATGCCTACTCCGTTGAAGTACATGTTGATGTCAAATTCCAGCGCTTGCGTGATAGAGGCGTCTGTCACAAAGAAGTACGAGTCATAGACGAAGTTATGCAGGGTTGGAACCAGCGTATGGTCAGCGTCTGGTATTTGTGGCGAATCCGGCCCAATCAACTGCGCGGCGAACAGCACATCGCCATAAGGCCTGGTCCCGCCGAGGCTGAACTGGGTGGCATTTCCGCTGAGGGAGGGCGAAGGGATGCCGGGATGCATCGACCACGTAATGCCACCGCACGGCGAAGGAGAGCAGTCAATATATCTAGGCGCATACTGTGCGTAGCTCCGCCAGTTTCCAGAGCGCGTCTGGATGTTAGCGATCACGTTTCCGTTAGTTCCAACAGCCGGATTGATGATGCTAAGCGTCGAATTTTCGTTAACTCCGTCTAGCGAAGCGGTCACGGTCGCCGAACCCAGGGCAACTCCCGTTGCCAGCCCGGTCGAACTTATAGTCGCCATTGCCGCAGTCGCGACCGTCCAGCTCGCCGTCGAGCTTACGTCAGCGGTTGAGCTATCGCTGTAGGTCGCCGTGGCGATGAACTGCTGGGTCGCGCCAACGACAATGCTTGCGGTGCTCGGCGACACCGAGATCGCCGTAAGCGTCTTGGTCACCACATTAAGCGTCGCGGTCCCGCTGACGCCGCTCAGCGAAGCAGTAACGGTGGTCGAACCCACGGCAACTGCCGTTGCCAGTCCCTTCGAGCTTATGGTTGCCACTGCTGCCGTCGCGACCGTCCAGCTCGCCGTCGCGGTCACGTCAGCCGTCGAGCTATCGCTGTATGTCGCCGTGGCTGAGAACTGCTGAGTCGCGCCAGCCAAAATGCCTGCGGCGCTCGGCGACACCGAGACCGCAGTGAGCGTCTTCACCGCCACGTTAAGCGTCGCGGTCCCGCTGACGCCGCTCAGCGCGGCAGTAACGGTGGTCGAACCCGCGGCAACTCCCGTTGCCTGGCCGGTCGAATTCACAGTCGCCACCGCCGGAGTCGCGATCGTCCAGGTCGCCGTCGAGCTTACGTCCCCCACCGATCCGTCGCCGTAGGTCGCCGTAGCGCTAAGCTGCTGCGTGGCGCCCACCGAAACGCTTGCGTTGGAGGGCGAGACGGCGATGGCAGTCACCATCTTCGCCGCCATCGCCACGGTAAGCGTCGAATTTCCGGTGACTCCGTTGAGCGAAGCAGCGACGGTGGTCGCACCCGAAGCCACTGCGGTCACTAGCCCGGTCGAACTTATCGTCGCGACTGCTGGAGCCGCGACCGTCCAACTCGCCGTCGCGGTTACGTCACCCGTCGAGCCATCGCTGTATTTCGCCGTGGCACTGAACTGCTGCGTGGCGCCCATCCCAACGCTAGTGATGGACGGCGACACAGAGACCGCAACCGGTGTGTTCGTCGCACCGGCGGAGCGTGACGAGACTCCTTGGCACCCTGTGCTCATGATCATGAGCGAGAGCGAAAGAAAAGAAAGAGAGATTGAAATCAGAAACCAGAGTGATGAGTGGCGCTCTTTGGTTCTCTTAGCTGATCGGAGGCAAAAACTGTTCTTAAGCAAACGCACTGTAGCAGGAATCTCCTCTTTTAAAGCATTTTTGCTAATGCCGTGGCCTGGTGGGTCGGTTGTGTGCGGCTTTCTTTCCACGCCATCACGTAAAGAATGCGTGCCGGGGGCCCCTGCTTTGTCGGAATGCCTGCGTCAAATTCAGTCCCATGGACTAACGTCCGGATTCGCTCAAATTGGAGGCTGGCGCGGGGGGATACGCTCAACCGAGCCTACCTCTGTGGCCGAAAGCTGGGGGTTCGGGCGATCTTGGCCTCGACCTCGTCATAGGGAGCGATTTCCCCGACGCTACCCACTGTCCTTTGTTGTCTGCGATTCGGCGATTGCACTTTGAGGGCCAGTTGCCAGATTGTTTTCACTTCTACTCTTTACTGGCAAAGTGGAGCGAGGGACGGCTCTGGTTGAGGAAAAGCCGCGACGGGGTTGGTTACTTTTTATACAACAGAAGTAAAAAAGCTCTAGCTCGCCGCAAGTGGCAACATTAACTAAAGCTCTTGTCCCTTCATGTTCCGCAAGCTCCTGGAGAGGACCCAACTGCTTTAGGACTGTTTGCGCTGTCTGGGCTTATTCGAACATCAGATATTCTTTTGCTTTCAGCTGAAATCGTGAGGCCGCTTCAGCTGTTCGGCCCTGAATCCGCGAAAGAGTTGCGCCGCTCGCGGAGGAGGTCGTCGACGTCGCAGAGTTTTTCGGTTACCAGATTCAGCTTGCGGGAGAGGTTCTGGATCTCTGATTCGGCACGGCGGTTTACGTCGAAGTCCAACTCGCTGCGCAGGCGGTCCTTCTTGTCCTGGCGATTCTGGCTCATCATGATGACGGGCGCCTGGATGGCGGCGAGCATGGACAGGAAGAGGTTGAGCAGGATGAAGGGGTAGGGATCCCACGCCTTGCCTTTCAGGGCAATGTTGATGCAGGTGTAGACGATCAACACAACTCCGACGAGGATGATGAAGACCCATGAACCCCCGAAGCTGGCGACGGCGTCGGCGACGTGTTCACCGAATGTGTATTTCTCTTCGATCAATTCGTTCGGGTTGCGGCTGGCGCGAACCCGCACGANNGCTCCAGCATGGAGGCGAAGCCGAAAAACTGGCCGTGGCCGGGTTGATCGACCAAGACCTCCTGATGATCCTGGTCGACGGTAGAGACCTGCACGTTGCCTGACAGCAGGATGTAGGCGTGCTTTCCCGGATCACCGATCTTATAGATGCGCTGCCGGGGAGCGAATATTCTCAAGTCGACCTGCGCGGCCAAAACAGCAATTTCATCATCGTCGAGCAAGGCAAAGAGCGGGACGTGTTTTAACTCTACTGGGTTGCACGGCATGGACCACCTCATTGGCGCTGGATGCGTTCTGAAACGAACTGCCAGAGACGATAACAGACGATGAATTCTCACAGAAGGTACTTTCCAGTTACAAACGCGGTGCGGGCGAGGCAGCGCGGAGCTCTTTGCTTCCGTTCCGGTCCGCCTCAAAATCGTAAGCCTGGACGCGCTGCATAACTTGACGTGATGGGACACGGCCTGCCATGGCTTGGTTACTAACTCGTGCCTTTTCAGCCAGCGGCCTTCTCTTTGGGCTGGTTCCAGTGCGCCAGGNNATTCAAGACCGATCCCTGGCATGTGGTGAAGACCGGCACGACGGGCGGGGCCGGTGGCGGGCGCCTCAATGCGCGCGATGTGCTCCTGGTGGTGCAGATTGCGGTATGCGCTGTGCTGATCAGCGCTTCCCTGGTAGCAGTGCGTGGCCTGGCGCGGTCGCTGCACAGCAATTTCGGCTTCCGGCCGCAGAACGCGCTACTGGTGAGCACGGATCTTACTATGGCTGGCTACCGCGGCGACCGGGTGGCTGTGGAACTGCGGCGCATGCTGGATGCTGTCGCGGCCATTCCCGGAGTCGCCTCCGCAGGATTGGTCGACATCTTGCCGCTGGGATTGGGCTGGAACGACTCCGCGATCTTCGCCAACGGTACTGCGGACCTGCGGCAGTCCAACGCGGTTGCCGAGGCCGTCACCTATAGTGTTTCTCCCGACTACTTCCGTGCGACCGGTACGACATTGCTGGCGGGAAGAACCGTCACCTGGCATGACGATAAGAACGCGCCGGGAGTGGCGGTGGTGAATCGCGAGTTTGCGCGCAAGGTCTTTGGCGCGGTCAGCCAGGCGGTCGGCGGATATTTCAAGACAGACGCGGGAAAGCGGGTCCAAGTAGCCGGTGTGGTGGAGGACGGAAAGTACNNTCGTCGTACGATAACGATGCTCCTCTTGGGCCTGTTGGCCTGTTGGGCTCCGGCCCGGCGTGCTTTGGCGGTTGATCCCGCGACTCTGTTGCGGAATCAGTGACACCGAGCGAACCTATGAGTGGAGCTGATAGCCAGCGTCAGCGCGCAAGCGAAGAAGATTGGCCACACTCATGCATTCAATCAGCAAGACGAATACCACCACTCCCAGCAGGAGCCAGATCATCAATTTCCGCTCATTGCGGAAGGAGGCGCTCTTAATGGGCTCCACCGAGACGCTCCAACCCTTTAGTGCCGTTGGCATAGCTGTGCGTAGCGCGGGCCACGACCATATCTATATTCGCTTGTGCCTGCCGGATGCTGACGCCGGATTTGAGACGTCCTATCACATTCATCCGTTGGTAATCCTGCTTCAGTGGCTCCGGTTTGAAGACGAGCGG
>PLZN01000238.1:0-239 GCA_003152195.1 Acidobacteriaceae bacterium | reverse complement strand
GCACTTTGGAGTGAGCAAACAGATTTGAGATACGGCGAAAGAGCGACATAGGATCACCTCACGCGTACCGCAATATGGCGCGGACGCCCTTCACCAGATGTTCGAAGTTCTTTTCCGCTTCCTGCAGCTGCTTCCGCCCTGCAGCGGTCAGCTTGTAATACTTCGCCTTCCGGTTCGTCTCCGTCAGCGCCCACTCAGAACCAATCCATCCGTTCTGTTCCATGCGGTGCAGGGCCGGG
>PLZN01000296.1 GCA_003152195.1 Acidobacteriaceae bacterium | reverse complement strand
TGCAGCTTCGATATCTGGACCAAGGATCGCCACATCCTGAAAGTTGAGCCGGCAGAGGGCGCGGTCAATGGCATCTCCACCTGCATCAAGGGCAAGTTTGGGTGGGACTACGTCAATAGCCCCGATCGCCTCACTCATCCGCTCATCCGCGAGGGCGATAAATTCCGCGAAGCCACCTGGGAAGAGGCCCTCAGCCTGGTCGGCCGCAGACTCGTGGAGATTAAGGCGGCGCACGGGCCTGACGCGCTGGCTTTCATCTCCTCCTCCAAATGCACCAACGAAGAAAGCTACTTGATGCAGAAGCTGGCGCGAGCCGTGATCGGCACCAACAACATGGATAATTGTTCCCGTTACTGCCAGGCGCCCGCAACCACGGGTCTCTTTCGCACCGTGGGCTATGGTGGCGATTCCGGCTCCATTCGTGACATCGAACAGACCGGGCTGGTGCTCATTATCGGCAGCAATACCGCCGAGAGCCATCCCGTGCTGGCCACGCGCGTCAAGCGTTCGCACAAGCTCAAGGGACAAAAGCTGATCGTCTCCGATCTTCGCGGCAATGAAATGGCGCAACGCGCCGATCTCTTTATCCGTCCCAATCCAAGCACCGACCTGATCTGGCTGTGTGCCGTCACCCGCTACATCCTCGAGATGGGCTTGGCGAAGACGGAGTTCCTTAGCAAATGGGTGAACGGATTGGACGCGTACATTCGCAATCTGGATCACTTCACTCTCGAATTTGCCGAGCAGCGTTGCGGCATCCCCGCCGAAACGTTGAAGCAAATCGCGCACATGATCGTCGAAGCCGATGGAGTTTGTATCTTGTGGGCAATGGGCGTCACCCAGCACTCCATGGGTTCCGATACTTCAACCGCTATCTCCAATCTCCTCCTGGTCACCGGCAACTATATGCGTCCGGGCACAGGAGCCTATCCCCTCCGCGGTCATAACAACGTCCAGGGCGCAAGCGATCACGGAGCGATGCCCAACTACTACACCGGCTATCAAAAGGTGGAAGACCCGGAGATTCGCGCAAAATTTGAAAAGGGATGGGGCGTCTCTCTGCCATCCAAGGCCGGCCTCGACAATCATCAAATGATCGCCGCGATTCACGACGGCTCTCTCAAGGCCATGTACCTGTTTGGAGAAGAGATCAGCCTGGTCGACTCCAACGCAAACTTCGTCGATGCGGCTCTGGAAAAACTCGAGTTCTTCGTGGTGCAGGATATCTTCTTCAGCGAGACCTGCAGGTTTGCCGACGTCATTTTTCCGGCCAGCCCCTCGCTGGAGAAGGAAGGTACCTTCACCAACACGGAACGGCGCATCCAGAGACTGTACGAGGTCTTCGAGCCGCTGGCGCAGAGCCGCCCCGACTGGCGCATTATTCAGGATGTTGCCAACCAGCTTGGCGCTCATTGGAACTACCAGCATCCCGCTGACATTTATAAAGAAGTCGCTGCCCTCACCCCGCTCATGGCGGGCGTGACGTACGAACGCCTCGAAGGCTATAAGACGTTGCAATGGCCCGTGGCCGAAGATGGCAGCGACCAACCGTTGCTCTATACCAAAGAGTTCAAATTCCCCGACGGCAAGGCGAATCTCTATCCTGTCGCCTGGACCGAGCCCACCGATCAGCAGAATGAGGAGTACGACCTTCACCTCAACAATGGACGGCTCCTGGAGCATTTCCATGAAGGCAACTTGACCTACCGCACCGAAGGGATCAAGGAAAAGACCCCGGACACCTTCGTTGAAGTCTCTACGGAACTCGCGCGGGAGCGCGGCATTCAGAGCGGTACATGGGTGCAACTCATCTCGCGCTATGGCAAGGTCCGTGTGCGCGCCGTCGTCACCGAAAGAGTGCAAGGCAAAGAGCTCTACATGCCCATGAACTCCACAGAGATTCCCGTCAATCGTCTCACCGGCAGTCACACGGACCCGGCCACCCACACACCCGCCTACAAGGAAACATCGGTGCAGATGGTGGTCCTGCCGGAGGTGGGCAAGAATCCGCTGCCCCGCACCAACTCACGCTTCGGCCATCCCACTCCGCAGCGCGGGGTCGAAGTGGAGCGCAAATGGAAGCGCGCCGACTACACCGAGCCAGGAAGCCAGAAACTGGTACAGATCAAGATCGAGCAAACGACAAAGGTTTAGAGCTGCAGAAGCATTGCGAAAGGATTCGCCGCGATGGCACGACCCATACCACTCGAACTACCTCCCCGTGATCCGCGGGCAGAATTGCGGGAACGTCTGGAACGCGCTCCCATCGAACACGCCGAGGCCTTGCTGGACGCCTACGAGCTTCTTCAACACTTGCGCGATGCCCATGTATTTGAGGTACTCCACGGCATACTCTCCAAGGGCGACAAAATCGTAGAACTCGCTGTCGACGCGGTGAAGGAGCCCGACTCCATTCGCGGTCTCAGGAACCTAATCATCCTCGGCAAAACTCTGGGCTCCATCGATCCCAAGCTGCTCGAAGGTGCCTCCGCGGCGGTGCGGGAAACAGTCGAGACAGCCCATAAACCCGACGCCGAGCCACCGGGACTTTTTGCCATTCTTCAACAATTGAGACATAAGGATACCCGGCGTGCTCTCGGTCTGATGAACAGTTTTCTCCGCTCGTTGGGAAAGCACCTTTCCCCACGCGAGAAACCCTCCACATCCGAGTGAATTTAGAACTGCGCGAGAAAGTACTCGCGGGAGTTTCGTAATGGAAAACTCGAAACGCTGGGGCATCGCTCTGGCCGGGATCTTCCTGCAAATGGCTTTGGGTTCCGTTTATGCATGGAGCGTGTTCCGCGTTCCCCTTGCCAAGCAGTTTCACTGGACCATCTCAGAAGTCACACTTACCTTCACCATCACCATTTTCGTACTCGGCATTGCCGCCTTCTTCGGTGGTCTCTGGCTGAACAAATCGGGACCGCGCATCGTCGCGCTCACCGGCGGTTTTCTGTATGGCCTGGGCACTTTTCTCGCCAGCCTTTCCGCCGCCAAGCTCTGGTGGCTCTACCTTAGCTACGGCCTCATCGGGGGCATTGGCCTGGGCTTTGCCTACATCGTACCTGTCGCCGTGCTCGTGAAGTGGTTTCCGGACCGCAGAGGGTTCATCACCGGCGTAGCCGTCGGAGGCTTTGGCGCCGGGGCGCTCATCGTCGCCCCAGTAGCGACGCGTCTCATCCAGAGCGTGGGAGTGCTTCCGACCTTTGCCTATCTGGGCATTGCGTACCTGGTCGTGAGCATGGTCACCGGTTTCTTTATGCTGAACCCGCCCGAGGGATGGCGACCTGAGGGTTGGACGCCCACAGCCACGGAAACTGCACAGCGTTCGACCAAAGACTACACGCTCGGAGAAGCGCTCAAGACCTGGCAGTGGTGGGCACTCTGGCTTCTTCTCTTTTTGAATACCTCGGCAGGCATCTCCCTTATCTCCCAGGAATCCCCAGTGTTTCAGGAGATTGTGAAGGTTAGCGTGATCGTCGCCGCTGGAATGGTCGGTATCGCGAGCATCGGCAACGCGGTTGGGCGCGTCTTCTGGGCCTGGGTTTCGGATTCCATCACGCGCCGCTTCACTTTCGTCGTCATGTTCCTGATCCAGGTCACTCTCTTCTGGATGTTGCCCAGCCTCGCTTCTGCAACTGTCCTTGCGGTGGTCTCTTTTATCATCCTCATGTGTTACGGGGGTGGTTTTGGAACCATGCCGGCGTTTGCCGCAGACTACTTTGGCTCGAAGAACGTAGGACCCATCTATGGGCTCATGCTTACGGCGTGGGGTTGCGCCAGCGCCTTTGGCCCACTTCTCATCGCTCATCTGAGGCAGTCGAGCGGAAGCTATCGCAGCGGATTCCACGTGATCGCGGTAGTCATGGTGGTCTCAGTCGTGTTACCGCTCATTGTTCATCCACCTGCGAAGGCGGCGCCGTAAAAGGGACTTCTAGGGTCTAGTCCGGAGTTATAGAAAGGGGTACATCGAGATTCGTGGCTTCCCAGGCTTCGCAAACAACGCGAAGGACCCCGGATTTCCTACTGCCCGGCCCCCGCCATGGCAGCGTGTGCGGCTTTCTTTAGGGAAAGCCGCATCTGGAGTTTCTACATTTTTCCGGGCCGAAGGCGGCTCCGGACACAAAATCATGTTCGA
>PLZN01000354.1 GCA_003152195.1 Acidobacteriaceae bacterium | reverse complement strand
AACAATCTGGCCGAGAACTCCATGCGGCCCATCTCGATCGGTCGCAAGAACTGGATCCACGTGGGCAGTCCTCAGGCTGGACCGAAGGTTGCTGCGATCCTTTCCGTCGTGGAAAGCTGCCGCAGGCTTGGCCTGCCGATTCGCATCTACCTCGCAGCCGTCCTGCCAGGACTGGCCAACCGCTCCATCAAATCTCTCGACCAGCTGACTCCAGCCGCTCAGGCCGCTCGCAACTAGAAACTACGTAATCGATCGGACGGACACCGATCAACCGTGCGGTTGCTCTCACGCTTACGTTCAAGCCGATGTAGTTCACGAATAACGATCGTGCGAACTGCGGCGTCGCGGCAGTGTGGAACAGATACAAGTTCTCTCCATGGCGATAATTCGTGCGCAGTCGAACCACGTCCCGCTCATCGCTCACCACGGAGATCAGTGTGTACTGCCGGAAGAATCCCAACAACGCAGAATAGGGTTGCCCCATCTGCTTGCGGGTCTCAATGGAGAAGGCGACGTGGTCCGCTCCGCGCACGTCAAAGCTGAGAATGGTATGCGCGATCAGCGGAGATCCCCAATAATTCATAAACAAATCCACGCCCTCGATCTGATTCAGATCGACGGTCCGCGTTAGCCATTGACAGGTGTAGTCGAGTTCCGTGCGGTAGTCGCAGTCGCGAAGATTGTGAATCGTCACTTCGCCACCCTGAACCTCAGCCCAGGCCGTTCTGGAAACATCGGCTTGCCAGTGCCCTTCATTGGAGGGTTTCAAGGTGAGCCACCACGCCAACACCAATGCGCAGCCGAGCAGGCAAGCAAGCAGCAGCCGCAAAGGCCGCGTTCTCAACAGAAAGAGAATGAGCAAGATCGCCAGCCCATAGGCAACCGCTGCGATGATCCGCAGATCGATGGCCAACGCCATTGCAGCCCAGAGGCTGGTAAGCAGAATAACGAGATAGCCTGCCGCCCGCGCAAACCTATGCTTCATGAGGCTGAAGGTCGTCGAACGGACGGGTGCCCCACGTTCGCCCCAGCGTACGTGGGACGAAAAGATGGGGCGAAGCCCCTCCAAAGCTTTTGCTACACCGATGAGGAAAGGTTTGCTGGATAAAGATTTGGTGACTTGTCCTGGGAAAAGCAATGGAAAAAAATCATTATCTTCCCACGTACGCTGGGGCGAACGTGGGGCACCCGTCCGTTCGTCTAAACCGGCTTCGGTTGATCTCTCCATGAACTCTCAATCTTTACTCGTCCCTGCTCCCCGGTCTGGTAGTAACGGCAACTCGACCAGCGCCAATCTTCCGGCTTGTCCACCAGTCCGCGCCGCATCGGATTCCAATGCATGTAATCGAGCTTCTCCACGCGCTTGGCTTCCGTGAACACGTTGAAGTCATAATAGCGTGCCTGCCAGAAGGGGCGCTGCTTGGCTCGCCTCACTACAGAAAGCTTCAACGCCTGCAAACCCACGGCCAGCAAGTCTCTGGCGGGTTCACTCAGTAGCAGATGGACATGCTCCGGCATGACCACGTAGCCGATGACTTCGATTTGATGCTGGAGGGGCCCCCGTTGCAGGGCATTTTCAAATGAGTCTCGCGAGATGGGAGTGTCCAGATAGGCGAGTCGTTGATAGCAACTGAAGGTGACAGATGCCCCGTCCGCTGGTGCCGCTCCAATCCAAGAACCATGTGAGCATCTTACTCAATGGGTTCGAACCTGAGAAAAGGTAATGGAAGAACACCCAATCCATCCCGTCCGTCCTCTGGCCCCGCGCACTACAATCAATACCGATAGGAGACAACCATGCCCGCCATTTCCCTCGCATCGGTCCTCGAAAATACCGCCCTCAAGCTGGACGACGTGTCGACGCACGCGCCCGGTCCGCGCGGCTTGTTGCCCATCACACCTGAAATGCTGCTCACCGCGCCCTCAGGCAATCTCTTCGGGTTGAGCCAGAATGCGGGTATGGGATGGGAGCCGCAAAAATTGCTCGGCTCCGAAGTTCTCATCCTCAGCACCCACGGCGGCCTGCGCGCCGCGGATGGCACACCCATCGCTCTCGGCTTTCACACCGGGCACTGGGAATTGGGCGCGCTGGTGGCCGAAGCAGCCATCACTTTGAAAGCCCTCAATGCCATTCCCTTCGCCGGCGCCTGCACCGATCCTTGTGATGGGCGCACCCAAGGCACCACCGGCATGCTCGATTCGCTTCCCTTTCGCAATGACGCGGCCATCGTGCTGCGCCGCCTGATGCGGTCCCTGCCCACCAGGATGGGCGTGATCGGCATCGCGACCTGCGACAAAGGGCTGCCGGCGATGATGATGGCGCTGGCTTCGGCGGGCGAACTGCCGACCATCCTTATCCCCGGTGGGGTCACCCTCTTGCCCGAGTCGGGCGAAGATGCAGGCAAAGTACAGACCATTGGGGCCCGTTATGCCCATAAGCAAATCACCCTGGAAGCGGCGGCGGAGATGGGCTGCCGCGCCTGCGCCACTCCAGGCGGTGGCTGCCAATTCTTGGGAACAGCTGCGACCGCGCAAGTAATCGCGGAAGCCCTGGGCATGGCCTTGCCCCACACCGCGCTTGCTCCCTCGGGCCAACCCATATGGCTCGACGCGGCTCGCCGTTCCGCCAGCGCGATCCTGCGGCTGCATCAATTGAAAATGGGGACCCACGATGTGCTCACCCAGGCATCGCTGCAGAATGCCATGGTGGCGCATGCCGCCTTCGGTGGCTCCACCAACCTGCTTTTGCATCTTCCCGCCATTGCCTACTCTGCCCACCTCAAGCGGCCGCTGGCCTCCGATTGGGCGGAGGTGAATCGGCAGGTTCCGCGCCTGGTGGATGCGCTGCCCAACGGTCCCCGCAACTTTGCCACCGTGCAGGTCTTCCTGGCCGGCGGGCTCCCCGAGGTGATGCTCCACCTGAGACGGGCGGGGCTGCTGGACACGCGGGTGAAGACGGTTTCCGGAGAGACGCTCGATGCCTGTCTGGACTGGTGGGAGAGCAGCCCGCGTCGCCACGAGCTGCGCAAAAACCTGCGCCAGCGCGACGGTATCGATCCCGACGACGTGATCATGGATCCGGATCGCGCCCGGTCCCGCGGGCTGACCGCCACCATCTGTTTCCCCGTGGGCAACCTCGCCCCTGAGGGTTCGGTGATCAAGAGCACTGCCATCGACCCCTCGTTGATCGATGCCACCGGCATCTATCATCACCTCGGACCCGCCAGGGTCTTTGTCTCCGAAGAGTCGGCCATCCACGCCATCAAGAACGGTGAAATCCGGCAGAACGACGTTGTGGTGCTGGTGTGCGCCGGCCCCGCGGGCGCCGGCATGGAGGAGATTTATCAGATCACCTCCGCGCTCAAGTGGCTGCCTGCCGGCAAGCACGTGGCGCTGCTCACCGACGCCCGCTTCAGCGGTGTTTCCACCGGCGCCTGCATCGGACATATTTCCCCCGAAGCGCTTGCCGGGGGCGCCATTGGCAAGCTGCAGGATGGCGACAGGATCGAGATCGTCATCGACCGGGAGAAGCTGACCGGATCCGTCAACCTGGTGGGCGATGCGCATGAGGTCTTCGGCGCCGAAGAAGGCTCACGCAGGCTGAACGCGCGCGCACCCCGTAACGACCTCAGGCCCCATCCTGCGCTTCCCGACGACACCCGGTTGTGGGCCGCCCTGGTGCAGGCCAGCGGAGGCGTTTGGGGCGGATGCGTCTACGACGTCGATGCCATCGTCTCCCTGCTGGAACAGGGTAAACGTTCCGAAGCTTCCTAGGGCAAAAGCGCCGGTGGTGTGTCCTGCAACGGACGGATTCATCGACTCAATCATTGTGCCGATAGGTACTCCAATGGTCAGCCTGCCTGGCGGAGATAACTCTTCATCCGCCTAATGGCTTTCCCGTGAGAGGGCCCGCACTATGACTCACAAAGCAACCAAAATTCCTGCCGGAAAATATGCAGCCATCATTAAACCTAAAATCACCCGCAACAGTTCACGGATGCAGCCGGCCGTCGTCCTGGTTCTTAAGCCTCCCGTCGTCGAGGAAGCCGAACAATATTTTTCCTTTCCATCCTGGAGCTTTGTTCGAGAACGTTTGCGGGTCTTTGGATTCGCCTCCGATCAGGAGCTGGATAGCGCTGACGTGAGACTCTTCACCGGCAGGCAGCCTTACACGTTTTCCAGCCGCCGATGGGAAGTTCCTCTCATTGAAGCCCTCGATCTGACTTACCCTGAGCCTTAAGTCGAGTCTCTCGGCGCTTCCGCGACCTGGATGCTGGTCTTCATGCTGTGCTGTTTCCCCGGGACTAGGTCGACGGCAAAGCTACGAATGTTGCCGGCCTCGACACACGCCATCGTCCGCCATTCGTCGTCTCCCAGGTCTGCCAGGGATCGTGCACCCTCTTTCCAGGGATTCCAGACCACGGTGGTGCGGGAGTCTTCCTTCGCCAACCGGATGCGCCGGCGCATCGTAGGGTCTGAGATTTCGACTGCATGCGTGGTGTCGAGGTAGGCTCGATCGGTCTGCCCGGTGAAAACGATGTCACCCTCCTGTCGCTTCTCGCGATTGGCATCGGTGTTGTCAAGATAATCCACTCCATCGAGCCCGGTAATACGCAGGCTCTCCGCCGCGGCCACCCGGTAATAGGTGTGCAGGGCCTCTTCAAAGCGCAGCGGCGCAGTGCCGCTGTTGCTGACCACCAGCTCCTGCGTTAGCTCTGCGCCAATGGTCAGGCGGTGTACCAGGCGGAAATCGTGCGGCCACCAGGCCCGCGTGGCTGCGTCGCTTGCGGTCGAAAGGCTTACCACCGCACTGTCCCCTTTGCTCTCCACAGAGTCAAGCTGCCAGGCTTTAGTACGCACGAATCCGTGCGAAGGCGCGTTGGGGTCGTCCGCCTTATTGCGAAACCAGGGGAAGCAGATTGGTATGCCCCCGCGAATAGCGTGCCCTTCTTTCCACGGCGACTGCTCGCTTAGAAAGATCACCTCTTCGGCGCCCCTCGGCCGCCAGGAGGTGAGCTGCGCGCCGTGCATATAAATCTCCGCCGTTGCCGCCGGGGTGCTCACGCAAACCCGTGGCAAGCCGCCATTACCTGCAGTGATCTGCGCGACGCCGGTAATGGCGAAGCGTTGATTCAGTTCCTCAACTGTCGGGGATTCTGACATTGTTTTCTCTCAAATGTCGCGGCACAAATAGCTGAAAGCGCAGATCCACTACGCTGCGCTCCGGTCGGGATGACAGACTTGTTTGTGAACGGCCCTAAGGGCACCACACCATTGTCCTGTCTCGACCGTGCGCTACATAGTTTGTCATCTCGATCTGGCAAGCCAGAGCGGAACTACGTCTCAAGTTCTGCAACAACTTTGTCATCCCGACCGGAGCTTACCCGAATTTCCTATTGCGCGGCGTCAACAACGTCCGCGTATGCGGCTTTCCTTAGAGAAAGCCGCATGAAGTTCGCCAANNCAAGCCCAACAGGAAATCCGGGGGAGCGTAGTGGAGGGACCTGCGGTTTAAGCCATCTCGCTCCAAACACCTTCCATTCGTATACGCAATGAACGTGCACCCGATGTTAACGTCCCACAATCTCCAGCAGGTCGCTCTCCGGTCCCGTCCAGGCCGGAACTCCCTGTTGCGTGAGCTTGCCGGCAGCGTCATCCCAGTGCAGCGTGGTGATGCTGCTGCTTCCTTTCTCGTAGGCATAAGTCTTTCCGTCATCCTGATAGAGAGTGAAGTTGCTGTTCGCGCCAGGATAGACGCGGACCTTGGCCAGCTTCTGCACCTGGCCGGTGTTCTCCACCGCTTCTCCCAGGGGCAAAATCGATCCCGCGCGAACGAAAAGCGGAAGCGTATCGATGGGCGCATCCACCCGGATCGTCTGGCCACCACTCATGCGTTCCTTGGTCCAGTAGTTATACCAATCCGTGCCCGCGGGCAGATACACCATGCGGCTGGTTGCGCCCTGTTCCGTAACCGGGGCAACCAGGAATGCGGGCCCGAACATATATTCATCGCCCAGGTCCTGCACCTTCGCGTCCTGGGGAAAATCCATAAATAGCGCTCGCATATACGGGGCGCCCGTTTGGTTCGTCCGGTAGCCGAGCGAATAGATGTAAGGCATAAGCTGATAGCGCAGCCGGAGATACTTTTCCAGGATTGGCTCAGCCGCCTTCCCATACGACCAGACTTCGTTGTAGACACGGCTGCCGTGCGTACGGAAGTTAGGCTCGAAAGCCCCATATTCGAACCAGCGGGTGTAGAGCTCCGGGTAATCATCGTAGCCGCCCACGTTATCCCGCGCATCGGAGGGATCAAGCAGCGGAGGGTGAGCGGGATGATGCACCGCGGGCAGATATTGCCAGCCACCGATGTCATTACCCCAATAAGCAATGCCCGAAGCGGTGACGTCGAGCCCAGTGGGAATCTGGCGCCGGAGCGTATCCCAGGTGGGCGAAATATCCGAAGACCAGAAGATCGTGCCATTGTGCTGGGCGCCGAGATAGGCATCGCGAGACAGGATCAGCGCGCGATGGTCAACATCGCGGCGGAAACCGTCATAGATGGCCGCGGTATGAAACAGCGGATAGACGTCGTAATAGCGTGTGCCTGGTCCGATGGAGAGGTATCCACCGTTGGGCGGCAGGTCGGGTTCGGTTTCATCCGCCCAGATAGAATCGAAGCCTTTGCTGATAATGTTTTGCCGGATCACATCCCAAAACCAGCGAGCGGCCGCGGGATTGGTGGTGTCGATGTCGGAGCCCGCACGGTCGTAGGGCAGGCCATCGATCGGGGTCCCATCAGCGAGATGCTCAAACCAACCGTTCTTGAGCACCAGGTCGTAGTAGCGTGAGCCACGCTCGAGGCGCGGCCATACGCTGATCATGGTTTGAAAGCCCATCGCGTGCAGCTGTTTGTTCATCGCCACTGGATCGGGCCATTTGGCGGGGACCATATCCATCTGTCCCATCTTGCTGTAGTAGAACCAGTCAACCACGATGACATCGGCAGGCAGATGCCGCTCGCGGTAACCTTTGGCCACGGCGAGCACCTCGTCCTGCGTGGTGTAGCGCTGCTTGCATTGGATAAATCCATACGCAGCCTTGGGCAGCATCGGCGTCGTGCCGGTAAGCAGCCGGTAGCCGGAGTAGATCTCGTCCGTATTGCTGCCCGCCACCACAAAGAAGGAAACTCGGTCGCCTACCTCGGAAGTCCACCGGGTCTGCTCGTTGAAGCCCGGCTGGATGGTGGTCTGCGAAGGATTATCCCAAATCACGCCATATCCTTTGTTGGTCACCAATAAGGGCACGCAGAACGTGGGACCACCGGTCGCGAGGTAGTTATTCCAGCACTCGACGGTGTGGCCGCGGTGATCGAGAAAGCCCTCCTGGTTCTGGCCCAGGCCGTAGTAATGCTCGTCTTCGGGTGAGGCAAAGGTGGCGCCCACCTGGTAGAAATCTGCATCGCCTGGCCGCTTGTCGTTCAGGATGCTGGCCCTGCCGTCCTTGTGGTTGGGCACGGCCATCGACCAGCCCTCCATATCGAGCAGCTTGGTTCCGTCCGTTGCGCTGACGGTAATGTGCGCTCCGGGAGTCGAGCCGTTGAAGTACTTTGCGATGTCCAGTTCAGAGGCAAGGGGCTTGCCTGGCTTGTTGGCCGCGACGGTGATGCTGAGGCGCGAGGAGGCGTAGGTATCACCCTCCGAGGTCTGCTGATGGCTCCAGCCGGTGGCCGAGGGAGAAGCAGTGAAACCATAGCCGGGCGGTGACAAAGCTGGCTGCCTGAGCAGGCTGAGGGTGACGCGGATGATGTTGGGCGCGTAAGGCTCGAGAACGATGGTGCTGCCGCTGTGGTCCAGAACCACCCGCGTCTCTTGCCCGCGCGCTCCGGCGGCGATGGCCAGGGCAAGAACCGCAAACCAGCTCCCGCAAACCTTTGCCAACCTGCGGGCGGCCAGGCATCCTGCGCCGCCCGGCCTGGCCACGATATCTACCGCATCTGGATTCATAGCCGATCAGTATACGTTGATCGTCCTGCCTTAGGAGTAGGTCCAATATTGCGGGGCGTCCTGGTCCGGTTTGATCGAGGCGATCGCGCCCACCGGCACGTTGCCATTGCGCGCTAGAAAGGCGGTGAAGCTCTCCCCGCTTTCCGGTTCTCCCTTGCGGACGATTCTGCCGTTCCTGAAATCAAGCTCCTCCGGCCGGTCGCCGCACAGTGGTGAGCCCTTGTCTTCTACCGCCTCAGCCAGCAGCTTGCGCTGCGCCCGCGTGGCCGCCGCCTGCACAGCGGCCCGGATGCCGGCCGCGTTCTGCGAACCGTGAGAGACCGGACTCCTTGGCAGGATGGAGTCAGCCGACTTGGCGTCGATCAGTTCCATGCGCAGGTTCAGCGCCGTCGCAGCGTTTCCGCCATCATCGTGTACGCGTCGCGGGAAAGCTCTTACCGGCTGGAAGCGACCATTACCCGGCCACCCGCTTCGAACTGAACCATCGCCGTCACGGCCGAGCGATTCTTGTGCTCACCGTCTAGCGGCGGAGTGGCTGTGGCATGGATCAGCGAAGGGGCCAATGACATCGCGCCAACGAAGGCGCCCGCTCCCTTGAAAAAGTTGCGCCGTGACATCGCACAGCCTCGAGTTTCCTGATCGTCCTTCATAGCGTGTCCTGTTTAGGCAAGAGTTGGATGCTTGAGGAGAGCATGTTTACGCGGCCCTTCGCTAAAGAAAAACTGGACTCGGCAGTACTTGGAAAAGAATATCGCAACAGCGGGAGAAATGCTTTATGCACTGCTGAGTCGTGGATGGGACTCCACTCGAGCTCAGGTCCGTGGGCCTGAACCGGTTAGGCCGTACACCACCGCCGGGGTATGGTCCGTTCCGTCCAGGACTAATCGAATAGCCGACAGGAGCCTGTCGTTCGCCACCGGCTTTTGCAAAAAAAACCTCGCACCCACCTTGAGCGCACGCTCCCTGTTTGCGTTGCGATCGCGACCGGACAAGACAATCACCGGGATCAAGCAAAGACTCTGGTTTGCTTTCAACCTCTCCAGGACGCTGAAGCCGTCGCCGGCCGGCAGGCCGAGATCCAGGATAATCAGGTCCGGCATGTGTCTCCGCGCTTCCACGATACTTGCCAAACCATCTACGGCAAAAGCAACGTCATAATGGTTCGCCTTGAGGCGTAGTTGGAGGCTCAACCGCACATCGGGATCGTCATCGATGACCAGAATTTTCTTTTGGCTCATGGCTAACTTTTCCCCTGTAGGCATATGGTGTTGATGTGATCTCGCACTTCAGCCGCCACCTGTTCCACAAAGGTTTCCATCGATTCGTTTATTTCTCTCGATATTGGTGGCAGAAAGCTGTGAGAAACGGCAAACGTGAAGTCGTTCGGTCGAAGCTGTTCGTGGCGCCGGAGCTGGCTTAAAATTCGCTTTCCGATAATCTCCGCGCCGTGCTGTTGTGTGCTGACCATAACGAAAAACAGCTTGTGCTCACTCGCCGAACCCATATTAGGCAGTAGTGCGTCTGTGTCGGGACGCAGACATTGTTGCAGAACCGTGCGCGCTTCATCCAATATCTTCCTGGGCACATCCGGCGAGCCGTCGCGGGAATTGATCTCCACCGTAATTACGGCGATCGACTCACCCGGTTGCTTTTCGTGCGTCAATATCGGGCTAATCAAACCCGCCAAGGAGAAAATGGGCACGCTAAAGAAAAAATGGCTGCCCTTCAGCGGCTCACTGCTCACCCAGATCTCGCCGCCCTGCCGTGTCACCAACTCTTGGGCAATGTGCAGCCCGAGCCCTAGGCCCTTGCGCCCCTCGCGTCCGGGATCGGTTACCTGATAGAGGCGCTCAAAGATTTGCTCCGTAACCTCTGGGCTGATCCCACATCCAGTGTCGGAGACTTCCACCTGCAAGAAGCCAGCATCTCTGTCGAGCACCTTGGCTTGGACATTCACCGCGCCGCCGACGGGTGTGAACTTGATGGCATTATCGAGCAAAATAGTCAGGATCTGCCGTAGACGCGTCGGATCCGCATAGGCTGAAGGCAGATGCACGGAAGGATGGAAGGAGAGCGGAATCTCCTTGGCCACAGCGGCTCCCTGAAGCGTATCGACGGCGTAAATGATGGCGTCGTATAGGGAGGCCGGCTGCAACTCAACGCTGAGTTTCCCCGCCTGCGCTTGCGTGACCTCGAGCAGGTCCTCAATCATGGCTTGAAGCTGGCGCACATTCCTCAGGATGATTTGCAGGTAGTCATCCTGTTGTGGGTTCGTTTCTCCCGCCAATCCATCCGCGATAATCGTACTAAATGAATAGATTGACGTCAGTGGCGAACGAAGCTCGTGCGACACATGGGAGAGAAACTGATCCCTAAGCTGCAACTGTTGTGCCCGCATGAGATCGGTTTCCGCATGAAGGCGGTGGCGTTCAATGGCGTGGCGAAGGGCTCGGGGAAGCGCGCGATTCTCGATCTGGCCTTTGATCAGATAGTCTTGCGCGCCTTCCTTGATGGCTTCGGCGGCCAGCACTTCGTCGTCCAACCCCGTTAGTACGATCATCACGACGTCGGGAGCCGCCGCGCGTGCCCGCCGCAGGGTATCGAGACCATGCCCATCCGGCAATCCCATGTCCAACAGAACAACGTCCACTCCACCTTTGGCGAGATGAACCTCGGCGTCATGCATGCGCGTGACGTGCGTTAATTTGAAACTATCCGCTTCCTCCTTGCTGAACATCTCGCGGAGCAAACGGGCATCCCCCGCGTTATCCTCGACCAGAAGAATCTGGAGTGCCTTCTTTTTCATCGCAGTGTCTCTCGCGGCAGCTCAACAATCGACAGCCAGAACTCCTCGATGCCCTTCACCACAGTGAGGAACCCATCGAGGGTCACGGGTTTGGGAATGTAACAGTTCGCATGCAGCGAATAACTACGCAGAATGTCTTCTTCGGACTTGGACGTAGTCAGGATTACGATTGGAATGCTCATAAGTGCTGGACTTTGCTTGATCTCCTCCAGAACCTCCCGGCCGTCTTTCTTGGGCAGGTTCAGGTCGAGCAAGATCAGATCCGGGCGAGGAGCCTTGGCGTAGTTTCCCTCCCGCTTGAGAAAGGCCATTGCTTCTGTCCCGTCCGACGCGACCCGCAAGTTGATATGCACCTTGGCTTCTTTAAACGCTTCCCGCGTGAGCCGGACGTCACCGGGACTATCTTCAACCAAAAGCACTTCGAACACGGTCCTGCCCATGGCAAGCGCTTCCATCAGTCTTTACCGCCTTCCGGCACGGAGAAGTAGAAGGTTGACCCCTTTTGGGGTTCCGACTCGACCCAAATCCTCCCGCCCGCCCGTTCCACAATCTTTTTGCAAATGGCCAATCCGATCCCAGTACCCTTGAATTCATCGCGCCTGTGCAACCGCTGGAAGAGAACGAATATTCTCTCGAAGTGCTGCGGTTCGATTCCCAGCCCATTGTCACGCACAGAAAAGATCCATTCCTCGCTGCCGTTCTTCGTGGCGGAGATGTGGACTTGAGGAACTTCAGCGCCCCGGTATTTGATTGCGTTGCCAACCAGATTCACAAATACCTGGGCCAATCGGGTCTCATCCGCAGTGACGGTCGGTAGCGAATCATGGGTGACAACCGCGCCGCTCTCCTTGATCGTTGCTCGTAAGTTTGTAAGTGCCTCGCGCAATGCGTTTTCACTGGAAATCTCCTGCGGGACCACGGCATTATTCGCCGCACGCGAATAGACCAACAGATCTTCGACCAACCGCTGCATCCGGTTGCACCCATCGACGGCATAAGCGATGAACTCATCGGCATCGGAATCCAGACGCCCCTGGTAGCGTTTCGCAAGCAGCTGCGTATAGCTGGCCACCATGCGTAGCGGCTCCTGAAGATCGTGCGATGCGACATACGCAAATTGCCGCAGTTCATCACTGGAGTGCTTCAGTTGACGGACCTTCTTTAGCAGATCCTCCTCGTATTTCCTGCGTTCGGTGATGTCACGCGTAATTTTCCCAAAGCCCCGCAACTGCCCTGTCTCGTCGCGCAAGGCGGTAATCACGACATTGGCAAGAAAACGGGAACCGTCCTTGCGTACCCGCCAACCTTCATCTTCGAAGCGCCCATTCCGTTTGGCTTCTTCCAGTTCCAAGGCAGGCTTTCCATTGCTTACATCCTCAGCAGAATAGAACCGGGCAAAGTGTTGGCCGATGATCTCCTCCGCCCGATATCCTTTAATCCTTTCCGCGCCCTCATTCCAGCTGACGACTCTGCCCTCCTGGTCAAGCATCAGGATCGCGTAGTCCTTCACATTCGACACGATCAACCGGAACCGTTCCTCACTCTGCGCCAGACGCTCTTCCGCCTCCTTGCGCACTTCGGCCTCGCGGGCGACCGTCGCCACAAGATTCTCGAGGCGCTCATTCTCGGCTGGCAGGCTGCTGCCTTGTCGTTCTATCTCCGCGGCATCAAGCGTCATTTTCTCGCTCTCATTCATTCCAAAATGGAGGACGATCGTAAGCGTAAGCAGGCTCGCAATGAGAATCCCACGGTTTACCGAAGGTCTCATTGGGTCGAGGAGCGGAACCCGATGGAATCCCCAGAATCCTGCTGCAATGGTCAGGAAGACAGTAGCTCCTGCTATGCCCCAGAGCAGGCGCTTGGAGCGTTGCAGGGCGCATAAGGCCAGCGGAAGCGTATACATGATAGAGTCGGCTAATTCCGCAGAATTCCACAAAATCACCCAAGGCTACCAACGCGGTGACCGCGATGATCATTGTTACCAGCAAAATGCTATTCATTCGTCACCACGAATACGCCGGCCGTTCAGTCGCTTCGCCTGACAAGCAAATCATCAACACCACAACTGCGGCAACGCAGTGCAACACAGGGCACAAAGGTGCATGCTCATTCCTGCACGTTGAACCAGTTGACTGACATCACGACAGGAAGAGCCTTCGCAGGCGTGGGGTTGTAGTTGCCGGCAAATGGCCCGATCCAGGTCGGTACCGCTTTGTAAGTGAAGCTAGGCACTTGTGTCCAGATCACTCCGTCTATTGAATAAGAGGCTGTGTAGGTGATGCCGGCTCTGGTGATTCGCAAGTACACCGGGTTCTGATATTCCGTGAAGTCACCATCATCGAACACCGTGGTCGCCGCCCCATTCGTGACGGTGTGGGCGTTGAGGCTGATATGGGTTCCGTCTGTGACCACCGCAAAGGTGATGAAGTCCTTCTCATCGGCTAGCAGCATGAGTCCTTGGCTGGTATCCGCGTTCGCCGCCACGGCCGGCGAATCGATCTTGATGGCGACATCAAAGTTCTCATTGCCTATCGGCTGCACCACGCGGACCGCCTGGTTGGACGGAAGCAGCGCGTCATGGTTGCTGCCGCCAGGAACGTCAAGGAAGAGATGTGCGTTCGAGACCGAGGCCGTTCCACCCTGTGAAGCCACCACGTCCCAGAAAGGCCCTGGGAAGCTGCTTGCCAGCGGCACTCCCGGAGCAGCCGGAACCGGTGTGCTTGCATAGGCGGAGTGCACGGCCAACATAATGGCGAGCCAGGTAGCAACGGCACGGAGATATTCTGTTCCATTTCTACACATAGTTAGTACCTCCGGGAACCCAGGTGATCACGGCCGGCGCCATAAGTAAGCGTGACGCCGTTATCTGCACTCACTATCCCCCTGCGCCGGTTCCCCATCAATTCCCATTGATGTGCATTACTGAAGTTACAGAACGCATTCATGTACGGAGTTAGTGCAGGCATCGCGTTGGGCGCGTGCCGGCTGGCTTGAGATACATACAGGGTCCTGATCGGTGACAGCGCTGTTATGAGTACCGGCATTTGCCGGGACGGCCGTGCGCCAAGCAATCTATTCCGCCCCCCTCAAGAACCTACTGGATGAGTCTGATTTATGTTCCGCGCATACAACGGGTGACCATCACCCGGCGTTGGATAATCCGCCTCAGAGCGGGATCGCGATCACTCAGAATGGCAGTATCCCAAGCCTGTCGGTAGTCGCGCGATATACCGCCGCTTGCGCACCAGTCACAGCGGCGGGGTTCCACCCGGCCTGGCTACTGGGTGTTAAACCAGTTCACCGACATGATTACCGGAACCGTGTTGGCAGGAGTGCTATTGTAGTTGCCGGCGAATGGCCCTATCAAGGTAGGAGCCTTGACATAAGTGAGGCTTGTCGCCAGTGTCCAATTCGCTCCGTCGACCGAGTAATAGGCCATATATGTACTGCTTGTTCTGGTAAGCCGCAAATACATCGGGTTCTGATACTGACTGAAGTTCACATCGTCAAGCGCTGTGGTTGCTGCTCCATTGGTGACGGCATAAGCCTTGAGACCAATATTGGTTCCGTCGGTCGTGAGCGCAAAGCTGATGAAATCCTCATTGTCAGCGAGCAACATGAGACCTTGGCTGGTATTAGCGTCGGTCGCCACGACTGGGGAATCGATTTTGATGGAGACGTCAAGATTCTCATCACCGATGGCCTGCACCACGCGGACAGCCTGGTTGGATGGAAGCAGTAGGTCGTGATTGCTGCCGCCCGGAACGCCGATGAAGAGATGTGCATTTGAGATGGAGGCCGATCCTCCCGCTGGGGTCACTAACTTCCACAGGGGCCCAAGGTAGTTGTCCGCAAGCGGCGCGCCGGGGGCCACCGGAGCCGGGCCGGCGACCGGGATGCTGGAAGCGCCCGGGAGACCGGGAGCAGCGGCGGCCTCTGCGTCGGGAACTGCAGCAGGAACAGAAGCGGCCTCTGCAGCAGGAACAGGAGCGGTCTCTGCAGCAGTAGCAGGAGCGGCCTCTGCAGCAGCCGCGGCAGCGGAAGCCGCCTTCACTGTCACTGTCCAGATATTAGCCTTAACGCTACCGATCGTGGCCTCTATATTTGCTGTTCCTCCGGCCGTCGCCGTAGCGTGGCCTAGAGTGCTGATCTTCGCCACCATATGGTTGCTGGTGTTCCATAGTGTCACCTTGTTACCTTCCGCATCGGGCAGCGCGCTCACCGAGCCATCCGAGTACACCCCGTATGCCGTGAACTGCAGCGTTCCCCCCGTCACCATGGTGTTCGCACCTGTCTTGTTGCCCAGATACGCGCTCACCAGGGTCTTGCCCGTGGCAGAAGAACTGGAGGCCCCAATCCTAGCCGTCACAACACCACTTGGAACGTAGCCAAAGGCGGGAAAGGTAATCCCTTGGTTCGCGCCCTGTCCCCATGAGGCTATGGCCTTCACCGTCGCTCCCGCCGAAACCGTGAAAGCAGCCGTGTAAACATGCGTGGTGCCCGCCGAACCGCCTGGACCGAAGGGGGCTGGGGTGGTGCCATCCGTAGTGTAGAAAATCGAAAGTCGATGTTCCGTATCGCTGTCCGCCAGCGTAACCGTGGACGAAGAGGAACCCGCAACTGATGAGATGGTCGGAGCGGCCGTCGGAATTGTGGTGCTGGTCTGCACGACCGTGTTCGGGCTTAGCGTGATCCCCGGGTTCGACGAGGACCCACCGTCCTCATAGGTGATCGCACTGTTGACGTTATTCGCTGCCCCCGCCCACACGTCTGTACCCGAGAAGTAGTTATTCGTGATGGTCGCATTGGTAAACGCTTCTCCCACCGATATTCCCCACCCGGAGCAACCATAACCGGCGCCGCAGGACTCCGGCCCGTTACCGCCTTGAAACAGGCTGTTGGTCACTGTGCTTCCGGCGCCCCATAGCTCCAGTCCTATGCCATAATGCGCCCCACTACCGGTTTCCCCGGTTATCGGGACGTTGCCGATAAATACGTTGTCGTCAGCCGTGTGGGTTGGCGATGTTGACGGTGTATACTCCGGCATAGACAATTCAAACGTATAGTTATTTGGATTATTTGGCTTGTAAAACGCATTGTGGCTATAGGTCGCAACACCGTTGGTATCCTGTTGCGTCTCTATCATGATGCGAGAGTTCCCTTGCAGGTTGTTATTCTCCACATCGGCGTTTAGGCTGGTTTGCTGCAATCCTCCATTTTGCTCCGCTAACTTCAGGCCCTCTTCAATCGTGTTAACCGTGTTGTCATTCCACACTAAGTGGTTATTGTAGGCGTTCACCAGGGTTGCGTCGCAATATCCACCCGAATCGACGTTGCCATTGCCGCCTCCTTCAGCGTTGATTAGAGCGCAATTGTTATAAAAGACATTCCACAAAATAGATATATAAGATGCGCCGGTAGAAGCACTAAGACCTTCATTCTGCCCGCCATCCAGATAAATGGCCTGTTGAGATTCCCCCCCCCCAACCGGGGGGTTATTTCCAGTGAAGTAGTTGTACTGAATCAGGATTCCCGAGGATGGAGCGGTTACATAGATACCTCCTTGAGTGCCGGAAAAATCTAAATACTCAATCGTGCAGCCCTGACCTGGAACCGTATTAGCGGTGCCGTTGCTTTCAGTTCGCAAAGCATAAGCCGTTGTAGAACTTTCGGTAAGAACTGCGGTCGCAGGGTGCGTCTGGGTGACAACAGCTACGTTTGGCCCAGTATAGATGGTGCCGTTGGAGCAAGGAAGAGTGATCGTAGCGGCGAGATTGTAGGAGCCGGCAGCAAACGCAACTGTATTGCGTGATGCCGCTCCAGCTGTGTTGACTGTGGCCTGAATGGTGGCCGCGCTGGCACCGGCTGCGACGGTATAGGTCGCGGCTAACGCCGGTACTCCCATACTCAGCAGGAGAAATGCGAGTAACTTGTTCATTTCATACCTTCGATAGGATGAGCGTTATTCGTCCCAAAATGGGACAGGCCACGGATGGCAGCCTTGCTTGGTGAGGTCCGCCGGGACGCGCGCAGAGATACCCCACATGATCCGGATACATCGCTTCTGGCGCAATCGCCGCGAGGGGCGACTGCGCCCGGCAATGAGTTAAATGAGCGTCGTTATGTCAGCTCCAGGAGCCACTATCTTATCTGGCGATTTTCGCGGCAATTACCTTAGGTGTGCATTACTGGTGTAACAGAAAGTATGAGCGGATGGACTAAGTGGTGAATGTCGGCTGACTCAAGGCGGACGCCGGGTCGGCGATGGTTTGCAGTAGGAGTTGCACTACAGATATCCGGAGGGACTTAGAGGCGGATCGGCCTGGGTCAGGACTCGTCATCTTATTAGGTTGTAAGAGGCACCGCTATCTCTTCGTTATTAACCGGGGGTTATGTGGCGGATATGCTGACTCCGGACCCGTTGAGCTTGGCGCGTGGCCTTTTCGCTCGAGACGCGCATTGGCCGCCACTGGAAAGGATTTGGCGGCGGTAGAAATACTTTACTTTGTGCAACGAGTCATCTCGACCGGCCACACCATATGTTGGGGGCATCGTGATCGCTAACAGAGGTCATTGGAGGATGGCCCTACCTTTTCGCCTTTATCATCGGGGATCGCGTCGTGGCGGGGCAGGAACGGTGGTCACAACGAATCTGCCGCCCCTGCTCATCTGCGGCGGCGTGCCGGCGAAAGTTATGGGCTATCGCCAGTGGGGCGGATGAGGCGCTAAGGAGCCTAAGAAATAATTAATCTTTATCTCAGTTCTCGTTTAATTCCGTCCCGTAGGGTAAAGCATAATGAGCGTGCGTCATGAGAAACTTCTGGGTAACATTCGTGGTTGCTCCCCCCCTGATCTCCATTGCCGCCGCGGCACAACGTTTAACCTCCCCCGTACCTGTGCCCTCGTTCCCCGCAACACCCCTTGCAACTGGAGGCTCCAATCTGCCCTTTCAGCCGATCGGAGCCTCCGACCTTCTCCGCATAACCGTTTACGATTCGCCCGAGCTTTCGCAATCTTTCCGGGTAGACAACCAGGGAAACCTGAACCTGCCGTTGCTGCGGCAACCCGTGCCGGCGGCGGGGTTGATGCCAGATGCCCTGCGCGATGAAATCGCAGTAGCGCTGAAAGCGCAACACCTGCTGGTAAACCCCGTTGTTGACGTCTCCGTGGTCGAGTATCGCAGTCGCGACGTCACCATCGCCGGCGCCGTCAAGACACCCGCCACCATTCAGGAGTTCGGGAACTTGCGCGTATTGGANNCAAGCCGGAGGTCTGCTGCCCGAGGCCGGCCCGGAAGTCATCGTCGAACAAGCAAACGGCAGCTCGCAGCGGTTGTCTGTTCGCGAGCTCTTCGACGGGCTTCACCCGGAGCTGAACATTCTGGTAGCCGCGGGCGCACAAATACGCGTGCCGGAATGCGAACGCGTCTTTGTGGTAGGAAACGTGAGGCGCCCAGGAGCCTTTCCCTTTCGGGATATGCAGGACACAACCGTGCTCAAGCTGCTGGCGCTGAGCGGCGGCCTCGACTCATTCAGCCGTAACACGGCCTATATCTACCGGGCGGAACCAGGTAGCGCACAAAAGCGGGAGATAGAGGTTCCGCTGCGACGCATTTTGGATCGGAAGTCCGAAGATGTAAAGCTCGCAGCGAATGACATCCTCTACGTTCCCACCAATGGAAAGCTGAAGGCGAGCGCGAGCGTGGTAAATCACCTGACCGGCATGGGCAACGCTGCCGTGTCGGCTGCCATCTGGAGCTCGCACTGAGCCGGGCGGCCCATACGTGAGGCCTGAGTTCTTGAGATTGGTGGGGCACCCCCGGATTTGTTGCTCGCAATCCCGGCTTTAAGCCTCCCACCTGAACGGAGCCAAGTGCATGCCCAGTTCGATTGCGATACGTAAGCCGCACATCGGGCTGAGCGATCCCGCCGAATTCCAGCGGCCGCTCACCTTTTACGCGGGGATCGTACGCCAGCATTTGGCGATGATCGCAGTGCTCAGCATAGTGCTTACCGCCCTGGTCGTACTCGGGTGTGCGCTAGCGCCCCCCATTAACGTCGGATCCGCTTTGATTGCGATTGACCGGCAAGCCGCGCCGGAGACGATTGGAGCGGATCGGCTCTTGACTACAGGCGACGACCAGTTCATGGCGACACAGCAGAACCTGCTGCAGGCCGACACGATCCTGCGCCCGGTAGCGCTGCGCTACAACCTGCTGGAGCGGGAGAACCAGTTCCGACGCTATTCGTTTTGGCGTTACTCACTGGAAAAGGAACGTGCCATCAGGAATGCACCGATAGCACTCAAGCGTCTCAAGATCGAACGCAACCCCAACACTTATCTATTGACCATCACTTATAAGGATAAAGATCCTCAGATCGCGTCCGATGTGGCCAACGCCATTGCCGATTCCTACCTCCGCAACATCTTTGAGACCCGCATCAAGGAAGGTGGCCGGCTCACCTCCTCGATGGAGCAGCAGCTCCTCGATCTGAAGCAGAAGATGGAATCCAAGCACCAGGCTCTGATGACGTATCAGCGAGAGCTCGGAACCGCCGATCCGGAGCAGAAGACAAGTGTATTGGTCGCTAAACTCCAGTCGCTGAACACGGAGAGCAGCGCAGCGGAGGCGGATCGAATTATCAAACAAGCAGTATTTCGCGAAGCAAGAGATGGCTCCCTGGCTGCGGTCCAGGTCTCCGGTCAATCAAGCGATCTCACCAAGGATGTAGAGAAGCTGCAGATAGCCAAGGCAAACTTGGCCCTGGTCGCCGCGACGTATGGAGACCGGCACCCGGAGTACATAAAGGCGGCGGCGCAGCTTGACGAAGCGCGCGCGGCGCTGAACGAGAGCCGCCTGAATGTTTCCACCCGCATAGGCGTGGATTACCGGCAGACGCTGATTCGCGAACGCATGTTATCTGCCGCGGTGGCCGAAACCAAGCAGCAAGTCGACGACCTGACCTCGCAGTCGTTTGATTACCTGCAGCTGAAGCACGAAGCAGATGCAGCGGAGCGTGTCTATGAAGATCTGTTCGCCAAGATCAAGCAGTTGGGCATCAATTCCGAGCTGCAAAATAACGTCATCCGGCTGGCGGATTCCGCGCGTCCTGCCGCCAAGCCGATCTTTCCCAACTGGCCGTTGATTGTTGCCCTCTCCATGGCCTTCTTCTCTGTTTCGTTCGCCGTGTACTTCGTCTCCGCGGAATTAACAGATGTAACGGCGAAAGAGGCCGGGGCTGTCGAGCAGGCTCTTGGCATACCCGTAGTCTGCGCACTGCCCCGGGTGAAGGATGTGCATCTCCGCCTCGCTCTTGGTCCCGAGGGAATGCATTTTGCTGGAAGTCCCTGGTCCAGTCTGCAAGACGGCTTTTTCGATGAGGGCGTGCGCCACCTGCGGGGTTACCTGATGCTCTCTTCGCTGGCAAAATTACCCAAAAGCGTTCTGGTGACGAGCGCGTTGCCCGGCGAAGGAAAATCGACCCTCGCACTCTCCCTGGCCATGGTGCACGCGGAACAAGGCAAACGCACGCTGCTGATAGACGCCGACCTGCGCCAACCTACGATTGAAAGGCTAGTGCGCCTGGATCCTGATGCCGGGGTGGCGGCAGCGCTTGCGGAGAAGAGTCATTGGAGAACAGCTGTGCGTGTGGTCTCCGCCCATCCGAATCTTTTCGTCCTCGGCTCCGGACAGCCTTTGCCTCTGGCATTAGCGCGGATCGGGCCAGGAATGCGTGGAATCCTGGACCATGCTACCAAGGAATTTGACCTTGTCGTTGTGGATTCACCCCCGCTGCTGGGTTGCGCGGAGACTCTGGAACTGGCCGCGGCGACCGACGTAACCCTGTTGGCTGTGCGGAGCGGACAGACTCCGATGAAGGCGCTCGCAGCGACGGTAGAAACTCTTCGCCGGATAAATGTGCCCATCGCTGGAATCGTGCTGAATAAGTCCGCTATCGCGGGGAACGTGGCCTACAAAGCCTATTGCCGCTACTACACGGCGGTGGGGAGCGCTTAAAGCATTCTTGCCGCAGGGTGGCGCATTGGCCGGGATCGGTGCAACCGCAGGTCCCTGCGGTTGCACCCTTCGTTATCTCAGATTCGTTCGCATTGCTACGTGGAACTCTAAACCAAGGAGACGAACGGAATGGCGACCCCGCCAGCACATAGCGCCACGTTGCCCGGCATGACCATCAATGCCGGTAGCAAGCGGCTGCCACCAAGCTCCCGGCTGATGCGCAACACCACTTGGAGCTGCATCGGCTCGGCCGCTCCGATGTTGCTCGCGATCATCGCCGTGCCGCGCCTGATCCAAGGGCTCGGCGCGGATCGCTTCGGCATTCTAACCCTGGCGTGGATGGCGATCGGCTATCTGTCGTTCCTCGATCTGGGCCTTGGGCGCGCCATCACGCGGTTGATCGCAGACAGGCTTGCGCTCCGCCGGCAACACGAGCTGCCCGGAATCTTTTGGGATGCACATCTGCTGCTTGCCGGAGTCGCCCTGGCGGGCGGAGCGCTGGCTTGGGTTCTTAGCGGAGTACTGCTCAACCATGCGCTCAAGATCCCGGCCGCGCTGCATGGCGAAGCGCGCAACTGCTTTCATCTGATTGCGATCACCATTCCGGTGGTGGTGCTGGCGAACGGTTTGCGGGGTTTTCTCGAGGCGCATCAGCGCTTCCGGGCCGTGAATGTCATCCGCGTCTTCGTCGGTATCGCCGGATTTCTCGGGCCGCTATGCATGTTGCATTGGTCTCCGCGGGTGGATATCACAGTCGCCATGCTCTCCGCTGTCCGCATCATCACCCTGGTCGCGTTCTTTGTCTGTTGTCTCCTCGCCTGCCCCGAGGTGTGGACGCAGCGCTGCTTCGGCGTAACTGCGCTCGTCCCGCTGCTCCGCTTTGGCGGCTGGATTGCCTTCGATAATGTTATCGGTCCATTGATGATCTCCGTCGACCGGTTCCTCATCGCCAGTCTTCTTTCGGTCGGGATGGCGACCTATTATGTAACGCCTCAGGAGATGATAACCAAGCTGCTCATCATCCCCATGGGGCTGCAGCAGGCCATTTTCCCGGCATTCGCCGGTCTCAGCCGGGAAGCAGCCGCCACGCTCTACCGCAAGAGTGCGGACACCCTTCTGCTCCTGATGCTGCCCCTGGCCTTGCTGGTGCGGATGTTCTCCCGGGAAGTGCTCACCCTGTGGCTGGGCGCCCTGTTCGCATCGAGAAGCTTCCTGGTGCTCGAATGGCTAGCCCTCGGCGTCCTGATCAACAGTCTCGCGCACGTGCCTTCGAGCATGATCCAGGCCATCGGGCGTCCGCAGGTGAACGCGAAGATCCACCTGCTCGAGCTCCCGTTATATCTTGTGCTGGCCTGGTGGATGATCAGCCACCACGGCATTGTGGGCGCAGCGATCGCCTGGGTCGTGCGCGTTTCGGTGGACGCAATCTGCTTCTTCGCCGTGGGCTACCGCGTCTTGCCCTGCAGCCCGTTTACCTGGCGGAATGTAGGCGCAGCTGTGGCGATCATGACGCTTGGCTGTATGGTGACTCATTCCACCCAACACGCATCGCTCAAACTGTTCTTCGCGCTCGTGGCCAGCGCGGTCACCGTTGGGTTGTCGGTGCAACTTTTGGCACGCGCCGCGCCCGTCCCTCAGGAGATGTCTACATGACACTCCCGGTCACGGTTGCGCTGCTTGCCCTGTGGAGCGTGGCGATGTACCGCTACGGACGCTCCGTCCTCTTCCCGCCGGCATCGTTGGGGATCGTCTGGACGATTACGCTCTTTGCCATCTGGCTCTGCGGAGACTTGTATTTTCCCCTTACCACCAAGGCCGATGAGATCGTCCTCGCCGGAGTTCTCGCCTTCTCGTTCGGGGGAATCTGCGCCGTCCTGGTCCCCTTATGGAAGGGCCGGACACTGGCCGCGGTTACGGCAACACGGCACATCCAGGTGGACCAATGGCTGAACACAGCAGTGACTCTTTCCGTACTGAATATTCCTTTCTCTTATCTGTATTTCAAACAACTAAGCCAAACGGTTGCCGCAAGGGAAAGCGCGTGGAGGCAATTCCGCATCGCGTCCAACAAAGCGAATATCTCGGGCCATACTGCCCTCCCATTCGAGTCATTCATCCTGCCATTCCTGAGCATCGTTGCTCTGATTGCAGTGTACGAGTACGCGGATACCGGCAGGCGGAGTGGTCGCGCCCTCTTCTTTGTCTTCCTTGCAGCGGGATATCAGATGATCAATGGCGCCCGTTCCGAAGTGCTCCTGGTACTGATCAGCTCAGTTGTGATTCTCTGGCTCAAAAAGGGCACTGCGCCGGTACGCTTGCTCCTGGTCATGGGCTTTGCATTTCTGCTCGTCTTCTGCGTCAACCAGATTTCCATGAGCAAATATGGCGCGACGGCCGGAGCATCGCTAAGTGATAATCTTCCCCACGTCGCAGAGGGCTTTGGCACTTACTGGCTTGGCGGCATCATCGCGTTTGACCGGAATCGGCAAAATCCTGAGTTGAAATATGGCTGGGATCTGGGTAAGTTCGCCAAACGGGTTGCGAACCGATTCGGCGCGACTTATTCGGAGCATGACCGCAATCTTGAATACACGAAAATCTCGCCGAGGCAAATAACCAACGTTTATACCGTCTTCCTGCCTTACTACATGGATCATGGCGGCATGTCCGGAGTCTTATATTTGATGTTCTTCGTGGGCTTTCTCAGCGCCTATGTGTACCGTTGTGCGATCCACGGCCATTGTTGGGCAGTTTTCACTCTTGGAGCCTTCGTTTATGCGACGGTCATGACAATCTTCTCCGAAGAGTACTTCGCGCAGGTCATGTTTTGGATCAAGGCGGGTGCGGTCGCCACAATGGTTTACTTCGCCCCTGGAATCAGCGAGCCCGCCGGTTCGCGCTGGGCGGTTATGGGTAAACCGGAGCGCGAGCTATGCGAGTAGCCGCGTACACCGGCGGCGTGATGGTCCCAAGCGCCAGAGCGCGCGTGCGCCAATACATCGACCCGCTCGGCAGACTCGGCATCGCGGTGCGGGAATACCCGCTGCCCTGGGGCAACATACTACCGCGGCGGCGCAGCCTGCACCCGGTGTGGATGGCAGCAACGGCGGTGTCCCGGGCGGGCGCGCTCGCCTGCTCCTGGAAGGCCGATGTGACCTGGATCTCCCGTCAGGTTCTCCCCGCCTTCGTGCCCCTGCATGTCCTGGCCAAGCGACCGATAATCCTGGACGTCGATGACGCAGTTTGGCTCAATACCGGCGGCCACCGCGCCAGGGATCTCGCCCAGGCCAGCGATCTCGTGGTGTGCGGCAATGGCTTCCTGGCCGACCAATTTTCCCAATGGAACCCGAACGTCACCATCATTCCCACAGCTGTAAACACTTCATGGTATCGACCCAACGGCACCAGGCCCGGCGACGCGGGCGCTTCGGTCCTGGGATGGACCGGCACCAGCGGCAACTTTCCCTTCCTCTACGCGATCGAAGGCGCACTGCTGCGGGTGTTGCAGCACCACAGCCGCACCAAGCTGCTCATCGTCGCGGATCGTCCACCACAATTCAAACTGCTTCCGGAATTTCGCGTCGAGTTCCAGCGCTGGACCCCGCCCACCGAGTTGGCCGCCATCGCCCGCATGTCAATCGGGCTCATGCCGCTGGCCGACAACGCCTGGTGCAACGGCAAGTGCAGTTACAAAATGCTGTGCTATATGGCGGCTGGTTTGCCGGTCGTCGTGACGGCCACGGGAATGAATCGCGAGCTACTCGCGATGGGCGAAGTCGGCTTGAGCGCTGCATGCGAACAGGAGTGGGTCGCTGCACTCACCGCGCTGCTCGACGATGAGGATCTGCGCCACCGCATGGGTGCGGCTGGCCGTGCCATCGTTGAGGAACGCTTTAGCCTGCACAAGTTGGCGCAACGATATGCGGGGGTATTTCAGTCGTTGTGCGGAGAGTTGCCGCGCGGTAGCATTTCTTCTAAATCCTCCCTTCCCGCCGCGATGGTTTAGAGCCGATGAGCAACCCAGTCGTCACCATCGCCATGCCCTTCTTCAACAGCGCCGCCACCCTGGAGCTGGCCATCCGCTCGCTCTTGCATCAGAGCTACGGCGACTTTGAACTCCTTCTCTGCGACGATGGTTCTGACGATAACGGGCTGGCGATCGCGCGCACCTTCCACGACCCGCGTGTGGTCTGTTGGAGCGACGGGCGGCGGCTCCGGCTCGCGGCCCGCTTGAATGAATGTATCGACCGGGCGCGCGGCCTCTACCTGGCGAGAATGGATGCCGACGATATTGCCTATCCGGACCGGCTGGCTCGCCAGCTCGCGTTCCTCGTTGATCACGCAGAGGTAGACCTGTGTAGTGCCGGCGCCATGGTCTTCGGCAAAGGAGGCCGGCCGCTATGGCGTTTCCGCCCCGTAGGGGAACATGTGAAAATCACCCGTTCTCCTTTCCGCGGCTTTCCCTTATGGCATCCAGTGTGGATGGGGCGCATCGAGTGGTTTCGCCGTTGGCGCTACGAGGAAAGCGCTTGGCTGGCGCAGGATCAGGAACTCCTGCTGCGCAGCTACCGGAGTAGCCGCTTCGCCAATCTCCCCCAGGTGCTCCTGGGATATCGGCGGGAGCGGGCCTCACTCAGGAAGCTCCTGCGTTACAAATTGCTGCTCATAAAATACGTCTGCGATCAACCGGATAGCGGCCCCGGCGGTTGGCAGAAGACGCAGCTGTTGATGGTATCAGCAGCGAGGTTTGCGGTGAACTGCGTTGCCCTGCTCGGTGGTTCCGAGCAGCGGATGGGACATCAGGGCGCAGAAGTGCCCTCTGCAGCGGAGATCGCGGAGTGGCGCAGCCTCTGGACCCTTCTCTCAACCTGGTATGGGGAGCCGAGCAGCGAGACCTTCCTCCCTTCGTCACTGCTGCAGCCCAAAGAAGCCAAGCGGGGGCGCACATGAAGATTGTTCATGTGCTCACGCGAGGCGATGTTCTCGGCGGGGCGCAGACGCATGTGCGCGAGCTTTGCCTGGAGCTGCGGGCCCTTGGCCATGACGTTACCGTGATCACCGGAGCGCCCGGCATTTTCACCGACCAGCTCCGCCAGATGGGGATCCCTTCGTTGCAGGTAAGGAGCCTCGTTCGCTCGCTGAGACCACACCTCGATCTGGTTGCTTTCGTCGAGCTATGGCGTGCCTTGCGGGAGTTGAANNCATGGATGGTCGATGGTGGATCGGATCTCACTGAAGCCGAATCCGCTCTTCTGCTGGGCCGAGAGTCTGGCCGGCCGGCTCGGCACGCGCGTCATCAATGTTTGCGAGTTTGAGCGCGCGCTCGCCCAGGATTTCGGCGTATGCCCGGCAATGACGCTGGACGTGGTGCATAACGGCATACCGGAGGTCGCGTTTGCCCGCGTGCGGCCAGTCGATACCCAGCCCCCGGTAATCGTGATGGTAGCGCGCTTCGCGGGGCCAAAGGACCACGGCACGCTGCTCGATGCGCTCTCCGGCTTGCTATTCATGGAATGGCGCTTGCTGCTGGTGGGAGAAGGCGAGCTGGAATCGCGCGTGCGGGCCCAAGTGGACGGGCTCGGCCTTGGCGGGCGAGTCCGCATACTGCCGACCGGGACGAATGTGAGCCGTCTGCTCATGGAAGCGCAAATCTTCGTCCTATCGACCAACTTCGAGGCGTTGCCCATCAGCATCCTGGAGGCAATGCGCGCCGGCTTGCCGGTAGTGGCCACAAACGTGGGCGGCATCTCCGAGGCTGTGCTCCACGAAGAGACTGGCCTGCTCACGCGCCGCGGAGACATTACCAGCCTGCGTGATGCGCTCGCCCGCGTGATCGCGGAGCCCGCTTTGCGGCTTGCCCTGGGGACCGCGGGACGGCGCCAATGGGGTGAAGAGTTTACTTCGAGGACCATGGCCGCGCGCACCGTCGAGGTGTACCAGCGCGCTCTTTCCACGGTTCCGTCCTGAGGACGAGCTTCTATCCATAGGCGAAGTTTCCTTAGGGTCAGCGCCGGCGCCGTTTCCGCCTTGGCTCTGCGCGCGGGCGCTGTGGTGAGCCGCGTCCTGGTCACCGACCATGGAGCAGACCCGTCTGGCCGTCGCAACGCCACTGCTGCTGTTACCAAAGCAATTGCCGCTCTTCCACGCGCCGGAGGCGTGCTTGTGTTTCCCTTAAGCAGTGGAGGGTGCCCAACGTTCGCCCCGGCATACGTTGGACGAACTGCTCATGGTCCGCCGTGAATGCCTCAGATGCTGCCCATATCTAGCGGCCGGAAAAGCTAATTTGGACAAGTCTCACTTTCAACCGTCCCGGCAAGGCCGGACTCTTCATCTCTGATCCCTTCATAGGTCGTTAGCCGGAAACAGATCATCATCGTCCCACGGACGCTAGTACGAAACTGATGCACCCCCCATCTACCTCGACCACTCGGCTGAACCTCACCCTTCGCAAACACTGCGAAGGGTTGGGGCACCCCGGGTCACTGGCACGGGGGAACTCATGGGCGGGCGTTCTTTATTAGCATCTTGCGCACGTTGGAACGATAATGGTCTGTTTCCGTTCCTTTCCAAAGGGCACTCGCATTCGATCCTCCAGCCACGTATCCCAGTTGTAGACAGAGGGTACTGGTCCTCGACGGCAAAGCCAGCGTATCGACAGGCCATTGCATTCCTTGCAAACGGGTGAGGCCCCGAAGATCACTGGGGCCGAGCGGCCGCCCTTTTCAACATCTGTCTCGTAAGCCGGTGAAAACGTCTTGGACCCTTCCATATTCATCCTTTCCTCCTTCGTTGCGACATCCCGCCTCCTTAGAGATAGATCAGCCATTGAGAACAGGAGAAGAGAAATCTTGATAGGCGCGCTCTGCGATCGGTGGCGGCGGAAGAAACTGAGGCGGTTCCGCCAACCCTAAAGGCACGTACTCGTTGAGATACCAGTCCACAAACCTTTGTATGCCCTCTTCGATTGAGAAGCGCGGACAATATCCCGTAACTTCTCTCAGCTTATCCACGCAAGCATAGGTTTCGTAAACGTCCCCTTGCTGCATGGGCATCATGCGAATCTCCGCGGATCTCCCCAGGCAGCGCTCGATGATCCGAACCACGTGGAGAAGCTCGACTGGCTGCTGGTTTCCGATATTGCACAAACGCATCGGAGCCGGTGACCCTGGCCCCCGCGCCTTGCCGCCATGCGGCAGTAGGGGTAAAACGCGAACGATTCCCTCCACAATATCGTCAACGAAAGTGTAGTCCCGCCGCAAGTGACCGAAGTTATAGAGATCAATCGCGCGCCCGCCCAGGATCGAATCAACAAATTTGAAGATCGCCATATCCGGCCGGCCCCATGGTCCGTAGACAGTGAAAAATCGAAGCCCAGTGGTCGGGATTTGGAACAGGTGACTATAGGCATGGGCCAGGACCTCGTTGCTTTTCTTGGTTGCCGCGTAGAGGCTGATCGGATAATCCGTGGAGTCCCCCTCGGCGAAAGGAATCTCATTGCTCGATCCATACACCGAGCTTGAAGAGGCAAAAACGAAATGACGGCACGAACAGGCTCGGACACCCTCCAGCACATTGACAAAGCCGNNAGTCGCCGTCACGGAAAAGGCTATCCACACCCTCCCTATCTGCCAGGTCGAGTGGGATAAACCAGAATCTGGGACCTATGCAGAGCTTCCTCAGCCGCGCCTCCTTAAGCCTGGGGTCGTAATAGTTGTTCAGGCTATCTACCCCGACGACCTCAAACCCATCTGCGAGAAGCCGGTGGACGAGGTGCGCCCCGATAAAACCAGCAGCGCCCGTGACCAGAACTCGTTTGTCTCTTGCTTCCTTCATCATTTCCCTCTTGATACCCAAAGCGATTTAAAAAGACGGAGCAGCGCAGGCAGAGGACAAATGCCGGGCCGATTGGCTGGATCAGTACGCTCCCTGTCCGGTAAGCACGACTTTCGCGGTTCGCGCCAGAATGTGAAGATCAAGCCACGGAGACCAGTTTCGAACGTAATAACTGTCCAGGCGCACACGATCGAGTGAGCTTACGCTGTTCCGCCCGGAAACTTGCCATAGACCGGTAATACCGGGAGTAACTCTGCAATACAACGAGAAATGCTGTCCGTACATCGCCACTTCCTCTTCCACAATTGGCCGCGGCCCGACCAGGCTCATCTCACCACGCAAGACGTTCCACAGCTGGGGTAATTCGTCGAGACTTGTTTTCCTTAGAAATCTGCCCAAACGGGTGATGCGCGGATCACGCCGCAGCTTGTGGTCACGGAGCCATTCTTCCCGCAGGGCCTCGTCTTCAGCCAGGGACTTGCGCAGCAGCTCATCCCCGTTGACCTGCATCGTCCGGATCTTCCAGGTGCGAAAGCTCGCGTGGTCCCGGCCAATGCGGCAGTGACCATAAAAGATCGGTCCCGGGGATTCAAACCTAACCAGGATGCCAAGCAGCAAAATGATGAGGACCACTACCGGGAGGGCCAGGCAAACGATCACCAAATCGATGACCCGCTTGGCTAATCTCGGGAGAGGGCGAAGTAAGTCTCTCCTCACCTCGACCGCCAAACAGCCGCCGAGATGCCGGGCATCGACGGTGAGGCTGTAGAGAGTCATCGAACTGTGCATGATCATCAGGCGCGGGAAAAGGCACTCGAACATCTCCAGCTCTTCCAGCAACTTTCCGGAACCCGCGTCGGGCAGCGCTATCATCGCGCGCTCCACCCCGCGGGCCCTGACCGCGGCGGCGTGTCGCATGTCAAGCACCGGGAGGTGATGCCTGGGACGGACGGCATGAGGGGACGAAAGAATGACGATGGGTCTCAGACCAATCTCGGGATGTATTTCCAGCTCCCGGACTATCTCGGCCGACTCATCGCCGGTGTAAAAGACGGCCACGGGAACTCCCCACCACGGCGTATGACAAAAGGACCTCCGCACAATGGATCGCAGCACCGGCGTAGCGATCATTGCCACCATCCACCATAGGAGAAGAACTTCAGCGGAGTAAACAGCGGCATTTCGGTTCACGAAGATCAAACCCGCCATCACCAGAAAACTGGTGGTGAGTCCAACGGCAAGACGGCGAAGTTCGGTTACCGCGCTATGGATGACGCCCGGGTAAAGGCTCAAGGAGGCAAATATTCCAAAGAACACGCCAAGAGCCGGCCAACGAGCGAAATACCGATGGAGGTCCAGGACCTCACCCCTGCTATGCATGCCCAACAAAACCAGGCTTCCTGTAACAGTGATAGCGATCGAATCGCACCCGAAGATAACCAGGGCGGATAGCAACGGCTTGCAACTGATCTTTGGGAGACGAAAGAACGGAACGGCAGACTCTGTCGAGACGACGGTAACCGAAGCCACCTGGACCTCCGCTCATTTCCTTGTTTGTCTCAGAGAGACTATTAGGGGAACCTGAAGGTTTTATGCGCGGAGACATTAAAAATGATTTACCAAGTTCCGGGCAGAATCTTAGCAGCCCGTGGTTAAAGTGCCTTTCTGGAAACATCGAGAAGTTAAGAAATTTAGATTCATAGTGTTAGAAAATCAGTTTCACGGATTTTAGACTTTAACCACGGGCTGTTAGGGAATCGGCGCAATTGCTTCAGGAGGGACAGCGGCGGTGAAAACTTTGCAGCGGGGTGGCTAAGGCGGGGGCGAGTAAACCAAATGCCATTGGAAGCGCGAGCGAAAATCACGCTTTGTTGCGTATCAGAAACGAATATATACAGACGACGCGCAAAAGCCACTGGTAAATCAGTCGTTTGTCTAACTAACTGGGTGGAGGGGATAGTGATGTATTGAAAATAATTGTATTCCGCATAAGCAACGAATTCTACAAATGCTTCGGAACTTATGAGTTTGGTTCGTAATCTCGGTTCAGCGCACATTTGCGCTACTGAGGAGACACTCCATGCTCAAACAAGCCGCTCGCAAACTCATCATCGGCGCAGCACTTCTCGCGATGGTTACTCCAGCCGCTCTCGCTTCCGTTACTGGCACAGATCCGGAGCCCGGGGTGGTTCACACTATTCTCGCGTTCTTCGGTTTGGCGTAAAATACCCCCAAGCAACGGTCCCGAATGGCCGCCTTGAAGGGGGGACTCTAGGATGCATCTGACCGGTCTAGATCTCCTGTTCTGGGCGGCCGGTTTTCTGGCGAATCTTGCGTTGCTCTTCATTCTTTCGTGTCGACGGCGAGCTAAGAGTTTCCCGTTCTTTACGGCACTCATCACGCTGAACGTCATCAGAACAATTGTTCTGTATTTTGTGCTGCACTACGAAACAAAAGAAAGCTACTTTTACACGTATTGGTCGCTGGGCATACTCGATGTGACGCTGCAGCTTTGCATCGTCTACGAGGTCGCCTCTCGCGTTTTCCGCCCCCTGGGCGTATGGGCGCACGACGTTCGGAGCAGTTTCGTCTTGCTGGTGAGCCTGAGCGTAACCGTAGCTTTGGGATTGACCTGGCTGGCAAGTCCGCCGGCGCGAACGTGGATGCAAGTTGTTGTGACTGAAGGCAGCTTGTTTTCCGCAGCGTTGATGAGCGAACTTTTCGTGGCGATGATGGCTCTTTCCGTAAGCGCGAGGCTTCCGTGGAAAACGCACGTCGCCAAGATTGCCCAAGGACTAGGCGCGTATTCGCTGATCAGTGTGTTGATCGAGACCGGACACAGTTATTTCGGAGTCGGTCGAGACGCACCGGCCTTTATCGTCTTATCCTATGTTCGCATGGCTGTGTACCTAGGCTGTGTTACCTATTGGATCGTCATGCTATGGCGCGATGAACCGCCCTCTCGGGCAATGACCGAGGAAATGCGCGTAAAGTTGTTTAGTTTACAAAGATGGGTGGAATACGATCTTCAGGGACTGCGATCGCGGAAAAAGTGGTGAACATACATAATATCTACTTCATGGCCGCGATCGCGATTTTTCTTGGCGTTATCGTCTCGATTGCAGGGTATTACTACTCCCGGAGCCACCGATCGTCCCAGGTGAGCTGGGACGAGCTTTTTGCAAAGCTAACCTGGATAGACCGGAACAACATCGCTCAGGTCGCCCTGGATCTTGTCGACGAAACCGGCCAGCCCAGGGAGGCCGTTGACGCCGCGGGTCTGCAACCATCGCAGATCTGGAAGCTGATTGGTGGGCTGGAGGGACTTGAAGTTTTGGAAGCAAATAGTGAAGTACTGATCGATCTGGCTTTTTACGTCCAGCAGCGGTATCCAGAGGCGCTGGTCATTGCAGAGCGACTGCGCCTGGATGCCCGGGAACTGAAGTGGCATGTGGCTCGTCTGAAGGGTGCCGCACTGACGGGGAACCTGGAGATCTCCTTTCCGTTCTATGCGCAGCGCGCGGCTGTTACTTATTACCTCATGACCCGCCGTGTGCTTGGCCTGTATGAAGCGGGGAACTTCTCCATGCTTGCAGATTTGCAAAAGGCGCTATAGAGCCGGTCGCTGATCCGTTTGTGATGTGCGGCTGAAGCGCCGAGACCTGGGTTCAACCGTCCCCTTCGGGACTGATTTCGGATGGCAAGCCGATGACCCAGGACTGACGTCCTGGGCCTGGAGTTTCTACATTTTTCCGGGCCGAGGGCGGCTCCGGACACAAAATCATGTTCGATCATTCCATCGGGGCGTAGGA
>PLZN01000081.1:3607-3830 GCA_003152195.1 Acidobacteriaceae bacterium | reverse complement strand
AGCTCCTTCCAGCGCGTCAGATCGGGTTCCTTCGCCTCAATATGGAGATATTTCAGCGCCAGCTTGTCGACGCCCTCCTGAGCGAAGGTCAGGGGCACTTCGTAGATCGACTCGACATCTTTGGCGGCGATCACGGCCCGCTCCTCGAGATTGCAGAAGAGGGCAATCTTGCTCTTGATCTCGTGGGAGAGGAAGCGATCGGTGCGGCACAGCAAAATATCCG
>PLZN01000081.1:0-3517 GCA_003152195.1 Acidobacteriaceae bacterium | reverse complement strand
TCTTGCCCAGGTAATCGCCGCGGCGCTCCTTGGTGATGATTTGTTCATAGATCCGGCCGGTGGTCAGATTGTTGTCACGGCTCAACCGGGCGTGGGTGAACCGCTCATAATGGCCCAGATCGAGATCGGTTTCCGCGCCGTCGTCGGTCACGAAAACCTCCCCGTGCTGAAAGGGGGAGAGCGTACCCGGGTCGACGTTGAGGTAGGGGTCGAACTTCATCAGGTTGACGCGTAAGCCGCGGCTCTCAAGCAGGCAGCCGATCGAAGCGGCAGCCAGGCCCTTGCCCAGGCTGGACACGACTCCGCCCGTCACAAAGATGTACTTTGCTGACATTGCTCTCTCACCTTTTTATTGTGGATGGAATTGGCGCACCGGATGGGCACAAATAAGTATCGCAGGAAGTGAAAACGAAGGGAAGATCGAAATAGCAGATCCGTACCAGCCTGGTGAAGGGAAATGCGACAGGCGCGAGATGGAGCATAGTTGTATATGCTCACAAGGTCGTGGCAGGATAACGGCAACGGCGCGGCCACGGCTTCGTCTAAGGGAAGGCCTATGTTGCCGAGAACGCCTATGTCGCCATTGCGCATCCTGCTATTTCTCGTGCTGCTCATCTCCAGCGTTGCTGCCACTCTTCCGGCCCTGGCGCAGGCCCCGAACCAGCGCCTGGTCCTCAAGGATGGCTCCTACCAGGTGGTTACGAAGTACCAGAGGGTAGGCGACCGGGTGCGGTACTTGAGCGCTGAGCGTGGGCAATGGGAGGAGCTGCCGGCGGACCTGGTGGATTGGGCGGCAACCGAGCAATGGGCCAAAGACCACCAACCGGGTGCGGCGCCGGCTCCCGAACCTGTCGCGCCGTCCATCCCGGAAGCTGCCGCGATCGACAAAGAGGAGCAGCAGGAGCGAGCGCGCACCCCGGATGTAATCCCTGGTCTGCGGCTGCCCGATGAGGAAGGAGTTTGGGCGCTCGATACGTACCATGACCAGCCGGAGCTGGTGGTCCTGGTCCAGAACACCGGCAATGTGAATCACCAGACGGGCCACAACGTGCTGCGCAGTGCGCTCAACCCCATGGGTGGCACCCAGCAGACCATCCAGATCCCTGGGGCGGAATCCAAAGTCCAGTTGCATGTCAACGAGCCCGCGCTCTATGTGAGCTTGACCGCTACGGATGAAGACATCGCCAACTCCTCAGCGGTGACGGTGGACACGCACGGAGGGGGCTCCGCCAAGAACAAGGATTCCTTCAGTTCCCCAACCAGCCAATATGCCATCGTGCGAGTGCGTAGCAACCTGAAACACAATTACCGCGTGGTCAGCGGCGTCAAGGTTGCGGTTAGCGGTTCCGTGGCCCAGACCGAGGACGTGATTCCGACGACGGTCCAGTTCCTGCCCGGAAAACGCTGGATGAAGCTGACGCCGCGCGAGCCGTTGACGATTGGGGACTATGCGCTGATGGAGGTACTGGAGCCTGGGCAGGTGAACCTTTCGGTGTGGGATTTCCGCATCGATCCGCAAGGGCCGGACAACAAGAACGCCATTATTCCCCTGCAGCGGTAGGTTGGGGAAAACAAGGCTGCCGAGGACGCAAAGCCCGGCAAGAGAACATGCTTGCGCGTCGTGGTGTGGTAATCTTAGTCTGCGCTCAATTGTTTGGTTGTGAGCCGTTCTTGCCTTCATAAGCTGGACTGCCTGCACTAGACCTCTTCCTTATCGCTGATCCAGCGCCGAGAAAATGGTCGGATACCGCCCAAGCCCTTCAGCGTAGTCGCCACGCAAATTCGCGGCGACTGTAGGAAGCACGCGCTTCCCTGGCATGGTGCGGTGGACGGGCGACGTTTGGCTAGAAAGCCACAGCATAGCACCTCTCTGCAACGCGACAAACCGCACACCGTGTGGTGCAGTCATCAAATGCCAGATTGAGTTTCAGCAGCCTAAAGGCCGCAGCCGACGGTGATCTTCGTGTCGGTCCACGGGTCCAAGCGACCGCGGCGAGCCAATCGGGCTTTCATTGTATCGCCGGACGGACGAAGCCGTGTCGCGATGAACAGCACTCCAGGTCTCAGAGAGAGACCGGAAGCAAGGGATTATTTTGAACGAATTTTCAGCATTACCCATTTCGGCAGCGCTCAAGCAGCGCCTTGCCAAAGCGAATTTTATTACGCAGACCCCCGTACAAGTGGGAGCGATTCCTCCGGCGCTCGAGGGGCGGGATGTATTGGCAACCGCGCAAACCGGCACCGGCAAGACGCTCAGCTTCCTCATCCCCATCATCGAGAAGCTGCAGAAATCGCAAGCCAAAGTTGCCAGCGCGCTCATCCTGCTGCCCACGCGGGAACTCGCGATGCAGGTACAACAGGCATGCGCGCAACTGGTTAACCTCCCCACCGCTCTGGTAGTGGGTGGCTTAGCCGAGGGCCCGCAACTGGACAGCATCCGTCGCGGTGCGCGGCTGATCGTGGCCACTCCCGGCCGCCTGGAAGATTTTCTCGGCCGCAAGCTGGTCAAGCTCAACCAAATTGAAATCCTGGTGCTGGACGAGGTCGATCGGATGCTCGACATGGGCTTCAAACCAGCCATTCGCCGCATTGTGACGGCCATCCCATCCGTGCATCAGACGCTCTGCTACTCGGCTACGCTCGAGGGTGCGGTGCGCGAAGTGGCCGGCGACTACCTCAGAAATCCGGTCAGGATCGAAATCGGCTCGGTGCTCAAACCGGCAGAAAACGTCAAGCTGCAAACCTTTGAAGTCAGCGCGGATCGCAAGCTGTCGCTGCTCGAACATCTGCTCCGGTCGGAAGACGGAAGCTTTCTGGTCTTNNGGTTGGAAGGCAACCAGCATTCATGGTGACCGCAGCCAGTCGCAACGCAACGCAGCGTTACGCAGCTTTGCCCAGGGTGGTCATCGGGTTCTTGTCGCTACCGACGTAGCCGCCCGCGGAATCGACGTGGACCATGTGGCGCACGTCGTGAACTACGACATGCCCAAGGTTGCAGAAGACTTCGTTCACCGCGTCGGCCGCACCGGCCGCGCCTCACGCAGCGGCGTAGCCTCCACCTTTGCCTCTCCGGAAGAGAAGGGCGATTTGCGCAAGATCGAGCGCACGCTGCGCATCTCCATGCAGCGTTTTCGGGTCAAGGAAGCCCTTCCCCAAGCCGTCTAGCCCGCGTCTAGCCGAGTTTCTTACGAGGAGCGGATACTCCTAAGCGAAGCGCTGGGTGCCCCTCGCCCCAGCGTACCTGGGATGATGATGATTGATTTCCATTGCTTTTCCAGAAGGGCGCAACCGCACTTACCTCCGTGGCCCATCCTTGCCGGTGCGTTTCCGGCGAGGGTGGGTGACCACGAATCTTGATGCAAACAGTGGTGGTATCCGACCCTTCGCAAAAGCGCGAAGGACCCCGGATTTCTTACTGTGCGGCCCCAGCCAGGGGTGCGTGAGCGGTCCCGGCCAGCCGGGACCGAATGAAGTTCGTTGACCCTACCGAGTCTTACAGGAAATCCGGGGGGATGGG
>PLZN01000285.1 GCA_003152195.1 Acidobacteriaceae bacterium | reverse complement strand
CCTCATCCATGTAGTGCGTGGTCAGGATGATCGTGCGCCCCGCCTGTTTCAGCTGGTCGACCAAGTCCCACAGGTGGCGGCGCGCCTGCGGATCGAGCCCCGTCGTCGGCTCATCCAGAAACAGCAGCTCAGGATCGCCCACCAGCGAGCAGGCCATGGCCAGCCGCTGCTTTTGGCCGCCCGAGAGTCCCCCCACGCGGGAGTGGGTCTTCTCCTCCAGCTGCGCCGTCCGGATCGACTCCTCCACCGTGATCCCACGCCGATAAAAGCTGCGGAAGAGCCGCAATGTCTCTTCTACCGTCAGCTTGTCCGGGAACTGCGTCTCCTGCAGCTGAATGCCGATACGCTGGCGCAGTTCGTTTGCGCCAGTGGCCCAGTTCAGCCCCAGCACGACAACTGTCCCGTGGTCGGGAGCAGTCAGGCCTTCGCAAATCTCAATCGTCGTCGTCTTGCCCGCGCCATTCGGCCCCAGCAGGCCGAAACACTCTCCCCGTTTTACCTCGAGGTCGAGACCATCCACCGCCACCACATCCGCAAACGCCTTCCGGACACCGCGCAGCAGGAGCGACGGGCCAGTAGCCGGCATGGCAGCTGCTGTTGAATCAGTCGTCGAGCCGGTCGCAGTCGTCGTTGTCGCGTCGCTCATAGCATAAGACTAAGCTGAGCCAACTCCGGCCATCAACAAGCAAGTCAGCTTAGCCATAGAAATTCGCAGGTCCGGCTTCACGCATGGCGCAGCTGCGCACGATTACATTTGAGCGGTTGGGATGAGAACACGGAGAAGGTGTGCTGGAGATGCAGCATATGGCCTGACCGTGACGACTTCGGATGATGGCAACCAACGGACGGCTCCAGCCTCAAGCTTCTCTCCTTGTTTTTCAGCGACCCCCGTCGCCAGGTACAGTGAGGTGAAAGCAATGATCAGCGAAGGAGCAGAAGATGGTTTCATTGAGCACGCGAAAGAGCCCACGCAGATAATCCGCTGGATTTCAAGGGCGGGTGCCGTGAACTCTACAGAGTTTTGGCTTTGCAACGGGCTATTTGGAGCCTTTCCACGAAAGGGCTTCAGGCCTCCAAGAGGAATCTGCTTCAATTCCACGCGCAGGAAATCTGAACTTGCGTCTCCCATGTTCTCTACACTGTGCCGTTCCAGCCGCCCGGGGCTGACCCGAAAAGCCCCTTTTACCGTTGGCGGCCGAGTAAGCACGAAAGATTTTTCCTCAACGTGCTGGAAGCGAACTGGACCGGAATCGCTCAGGTAAACATATACTGTCGGGGTCTCGGAATGGTCATGCACGCCGATTTTTTCGTGTGGACCGTAGTGCACGCGTATCACCGCCACCGCGCTATTGGCGAGGGCGAGGCTGTAGTTTTTGGGGAAGGCCGTAACTGGATTTTGTGCGCGAGCAGCGGTTGACCATGCAGCGACGGCAATGAGCAACGCGAGCATTCTGCTCTTCAGACCAAATACAAGGAAGTTTGGCCGATGGGACACAATTAGCTCCTACGTGAAATTCTGGCTTTTTTAGGCTAGCCGCGCAAGCATGCTGACGGAGGCAGCAAATGATCATCGAAATGCGCACCTATAAGACCAAGCCGGGCAGGCGTTTCGATTTCCTTGATATCTTCCGCGCCAAGTCTATCCCAGCCCACATAGAAATCGGGATGAAAATATTGGGCCCATTCCTGGCCGTCGAAGATCCCGACACCTTCTTCTTTATGCGCGGCTTTCCTGACCCCCCTTCACGTGAGCCTATGAAAGAAAAGTTCTATGAAGGGGAATTGTGGAAGCGTGAACTCAAGAACCTCCTGATGCCGATGTTGGAAAAGTATGAAGTCGTCGTAGTAGAAGACGCCGAGAATCTTGTTCACTGGTAGTGGAAAAGGCGGGCATTGCGTTTCATTGGCGAGATGCAGTGAGAACCCTTTCGATGGCCTCCACCAAATCTTGATTATCAAATGAGCCATCGTTCCGTTGGCCATTGATAAAGAATGTCGGCGTTCCATTGACTCCACTGCGGACCCCTCCGGAAAAATCTGCGCGCACCCGCGCCAGATATTTTCTTTCCTCGAGGGCCTGGAGCAATTCTGCCGGATCGAGACTCAGTTCCGCTGTAAGCTCGCGCAGAAGCGCATTCCCCAGACGGTCCTGATTTTCAAAGAGCAGATCATGCATCTCCCAGAATTTTCCTTTAGTCCCTGCGAACTCAGCCGTTTCCGCAGCCGACTCAGCGTGGGGGTGCATCTGACCCAACGGGAAATTCCGAAAGACAAAAAAAAGACGCTTAGCGAAGTGCTTCCGCAGGCGCTTCACGATGGGGTGAGCGCGCGCACAATGCGGGCATTCGTAATCCCCATACTCGACTAACGTACATCCTGCGTTTGGGTCGCCTTGGCCGTGATCCTCAGGTCCGGCCGGAACTTTTAGCATGGTCATGAAGCGCTCCTATTTCGACAAATCTTCCAACGCTTCAAGTATCCCATCCGCGCCGGGATTCACTGCAATCGGTGAACAATAGCTCCACGCGATGACTCCGTTCTTATCAATCACAAACAACGCTCGTTCGGAAATACCATCCGCTGCCCGATAAGCCCCGTAGGCACGAGCAACCTCGCCCTTGGGTTCAAAATCCGCTAACAAAGGAAAGTGGAGATGCCTATCCTTCGAAAACGCTTCATGGCACCACACGCCATCGACCGAAATTCCCAGTATCTCCGCTCCATACTTCTGAAACTCAGGAAGAATTTCGTTGTAGAGGGCCATTTGATCGCCGCATACCGGGCTCCAGTCCGCAGGGTAGAAAGCTAAAATTACCGGCTTCCCGCGCAGCTCACTGAGGGAAAGTTTCTGATCGGGTGTGACCCGAAGAGTGAACTCAGGTGCAGGTGTTTTTGGGGTCAAAATCGTAGCCATCAGTGTTCTCCATTTTCAGTTAGAGGAAACGGGAAATCGCTTAGTGGCCGAATCGATCAGATAGCCTGGATCGCTTCGGTATTCGTTACGCGCAACGGCTTTCCATCCAGAAAGGCCACTGCGTTTTCCATACTCTGCCGATAGAATGCCGTCCATGTCTCCTGCACACCGTAGCCGAGATGCGGAGTCATCACCGTGTTAGGCGCGTTTCTCAGCGGATGGTTGGGCGGCAGGGGCTCGCGGTCAAAGACATCGAGCGCAGCGATAATGCGGCGCGCTTGCACCGCCTCAATCAGGGCCGCCTCGTCCACAATGGGGCCGCGGGAAGTGTTGATCAGAATGGCTCCCGGCTTCATGCGTGCAATATCGGAGGCGCCGATCAACCCGCGGGTGCGTGACGACAGCACCAGGTGGATGCTGATTGCGTCAGAACGTGACAGCAGCTCCTCTTTGGAAACGGAGGTCGCGCCCGCTGCCTGCGCCTTCTCCGCGGTCAGATTCTGGCTCCATGCCAGCACATTCATGTTCAGCGCCCGGCAATAACCGGCCATGTACGAGCCGAGACGTCCGAGACCGACGATCCCGATTGTTTTTCCGGCCAGGCTGATACCAACGGGCAAGCCCTCTTGAAATCGTCCGGCGCGAATATTGGCATCGGCGGCAGGAATCGCCCGTGCAGCTGCCAATAGCAGGCCAAGCGCCAGTTCGGCGGTGGCAGCCTGGCTGTAACCGCCGCCAACGGTGTTGCAAACTACCACTTCCCGGGCGGTGCAGGCGGCGGTGTCCAGCGACGCATTATAGGAGCCGGTAATGCCGAGCATTCGCAGCTTGGGCAGGCGGTCGATCAGCGAACCCGGCAGCGGGGTGCGCTCACGCATCGACAGGACAATCTCGAAATCCACCAACTTGGCAACGGCATCCTCTTCGTCGTTGAAGGCCTGCTCGAAAAACACCACTTCGGCGCGCGCCAGAAGCGGCGACCAATCGGTGCTGCTTCGTGCCACACCCTGCCAGTCGTCCAGAACGGCTACCCTGGTCATTTGCTTCTCCATACCGACTATTTAGCATCCTATAGCAGGCAAAATGTCACCCCGCGGCAATCGCCGGGAAGATCCGCGACAAACGAAGATCCCCTTGACCCCATATACCCATTTGGCTAACCTTATCGACATGCAGAGGCTCCATAAGATGGCCTGTTGTTGTCTGCGCACCCTTGCACTGGCAGGCTCGGAGTCTCGTCTTTGTTGTTGATCTTCATCTGATCCCAAGACGCATCGAATCGATTCCGTAAACGCCCGCCAGTCAACGGCGGGCGTTTTGCTTTATGCGAATCATCGCACCCCAGGAAAAGGATCGAAATATCATGGTTTCACGAAGAAGATCGGCCGTAAGAGTCTTTGGTTTGATTGCCCTGGCCATGGCATCGTTGCCTGGCGGTTTTGTGCCATCGCTGTTTGCTCAGATCAAGGATTCACTTGCCGGCGCGCCGGCAGGCACGTGGGCAGGCACCGGCGAATTCAATGCCCAGCGTGTGCCCTTCAGGCTGGAGATCGCCGGTACCGGCGATCAATTGCAAGGCGCACTGATTAACGGCAAGGAAAAGTCTCCTTCTTCGAGCGGCAGTTATTCCGAAGGTCATCTGCTGTTGCACTTTGACGACTACGCCAACACGCTCGACGCCACGCTGAAAGATGGGGTTCTCACGGGCACCTTCAGCGGCCATTCGCGCAGCATCCCCCTCACAGCCAGGCTCGACACGGCGCCCCTGCCGGCGTCTGCCAATCCTCCGGATATTGCAGGCACGTGGGAAGTCGCAGTAAAAAGCCCCAAGGGAGAATCCGCCTGGGATCTCCACGTTCGCCAATCCGGGGCAGAGGTAGATGCCTTCATTCAGCGCATCGACGGCGATACCGGCAACCTTTACGGTAGCTGGCACGATGGACAGTTCGCCGTCAGCCACTTCACCGCTGCGGGACCTTCGTACTTCGTGCTCCGTCCGCAACCGGACGGCACGCTGCAAATCGTCACATTTAGCAAGGGTGGGACGCAGGCGTTGACTGCGCGCCGCCCGCAAGACGCCCGCTCTGCAGGTCTGGCCGGCCCGGACGATCCCCTACACCACACCACGCTGAAGGACCCCAACCAACCGCTCACCTTCACCTTTCCAGACCTCAACGGCAAGGCCGTCTCCAGCGCTGACCCTGAGTTCAAAGGTAAGGTCGTTGTGGTTTCGATCGGCGGAAGCTGGTGCCCCAACTGCCATGACGAGGCCCCTCTGCTGGAAGAGCTTTATCGCAAATACCATAACCGCGGATTGGAAGTGGTTGAGTTGAGCTTTGAAGAAAAGGAGCAATTGGCCAATCCGGCTCGCCTAAAGGCTGTCATTCGGCGGTACGGCATCACCTTCCCAGTTCTCCTGGCTGGCACACCCGATCAACTCAACGAGAAGGTGCCTCAGGCCGTTGGATTCAACTTCTGGCCAACTACCTTCTTCATTGGTCGCGATGGTCTGGTTAAGACTATCCACGCAGGCTACTCTGGCCCCGCCACTGGTAAGGACAATACCAATCTGCGCGCGGAGGTAAACGCCCTGGTGCAGAAGTTGCTCTCCGGTGACGAGCACGCCAGCACCGTTGTGGGTGCCGCGAAGTAAGTCGATGGCAGCAACGGTGTACATCGAGGTTCGTGGCTTCCCACCCGCAACCGAGCGGCGTATCTGGCCATCCTAAACAGGTCTTCCAATCGCCTCTCGCCGAGGTAATTGCTCGCCGCTGAGCTTCTCTGCGGGCTGCGGTTTCATTTCGCTTTCCTAGACGATGCTGACTGTGCCCAGTCTGGGAACGAGCGACTGGATAACGCCAAAAGCCACCAAATACGCCGACCCCGCGATGAGGAAAACGGGAACGTAGTTGCCATGGGTGACTTGAAGAATGACACCGATGAAGACTCCGAAGAACATCATCGCAACCGATCCGCCGCACGCGCCGATGCCCACGACCGAGGCCACTGCCCGCCTGGGAAACACATCGGATACCAGGGTGAAGAGGTTAGCGGACCAGGCTTGATGAGCCGCAGTCGCCAGGCTGATGAGGGCGACCGCCTGCCAGAGAGTATGGACCCTGCCAACAAAGACGATGGGCACAACGGCCAAAGCATAGAGGAACATAGCCGTCTTCCGAGCCCTGTTCAGGCTCCAGCCCATACTTACGAACTTAGCTGGAAGCCAGCCGCCAAAGATGCTGCCGATCGTGCACACGTTGTAGATCACAAGCAAAGGCAACCCCATTTTGGTGACGGTGAGGCCGTATTTTGCATTGAGAAATCCGGGAAGCCAGTAAAGGTAAAACCACCAGATGGGGTCGGTCAGGACCTTGCCGAGCACGAACGCCCAGGTCTGGCGGTGGGGCAGAAGACGGGACCATGGGATCCTGGTAATCGGCTCCGGCGGGTCGCTATTGATATAGGCGAGCTCGGTTGGGGAAAGGCGGGCGGCATTTTGCGGGGATGTGTACGTGCTAAGCCACAGCACCAGCCACAGGGCGGCGAAGCCGCTGGTGGCGACGAACGCCCACTGCCAGGCGAAACGATACAGGATGAAGCCAATGATGAAGGGAGCGGCCGTGGCGCCGATATTGGTGCCCGAGTTGAAGATTCCCGTCGCCAAGGCGCGCTCTTTCTTGGGAAACCACTCGGCCGTCGCCTTGATCGCAGCGGGAAAATTACCGGCCTCGCCCAGGCCAAGGACGAAGCGCGCAATGCCGAAGCCGATGACGGCGCCCGAGAGCTTGCCCAGATCGGCGACCCATGCACTTGAATGCAACATGGGGATATGTGCAAGCAGATCCGCAAGCCATCCCACGCCGAGTCGCAGCGGCCCAGAAACGGACCGGAAACTGACCAAAGCATGACTCATCGATGCCAGGGTCCAGACGCTGAGGGCGACGGCGTAACCGATCTTGGTCCCCACCCTGTCAATGAAGGGACCCGCAATAAGCAATCCAATCGCATAGGCCGCGGAGAAAATCGCAACGATGCCAGCAAACTGAATCTCGGTGAGGCCGATGCCGTGGACTGGATTCTGAAGGGTCGGCTTGAGCAGCGCCAGAACCTGCCGGTCCATGTAATTCAGAGTGGTCGCGAAGAAGAGAAGCCCACAGATCCGCCAACGATATCTCCCGATGCCACTGCCGCTGGCGGCGCCGGGCGGCCTGACGTTGCCCGCGACATTGGCAACCGCGGATTCGGGCGGAGATTTCATGACAGACCATCATACCCGTCATTGCCGCGGATCAGCCTTCCGGTCCCGGTCTGAGGTACTATCCTAGCGACATTACCTTCAAGTTGAGTCGTACCAGTCTGGAGCAATCATGTCCGCAAGAGCAATTGAGGTTATGCCCTCGCAAGAAAAAAAGATGTCAGATCCTGAGCCTGGGCTGCGGCGGCAAGTCATGTCTTATAGCCCCAACATAATGCTCGTCCGGCATACGATGAAGAAGGGTTGGGTTGGGACCAGGCACAGCCATCCGCAGGAACAGATGGTATATATCGTCCGCGGCCATCTCGCCTTCCAACATCCCGGCGGTGCCTTCGAGGCGGTAGCGGGGGACAGCTTTCTGGTTCCGGGCAATGTTGAACATCAGGCCTCCGCACTAGAGGACTCCGAGGTTCTGGACGTCTTTACTCCATACCGCGAAGACTACGCGGACCCTCGGTAGCGTTGACCCTGTCACCATGACTTGGAGGTTGACTGATGACGAGCATGCGCACCAGACCTGCGCTTCGATTCAGTGCCTGATGCTGCCGGCCTGGAGAGATCTCGAGGCCTTCACCGGCTTGAAGAGCGAAATCACGATGCTCGACTTCGAGGGTCAAATCGCCTTCCAGGACGAAGAAGAACTGCCGTGAATGAAGGTGCGCGTGGCGCGCCTCGCTGGTACCTGGCGGCATGAGTTCTTCAATAATGCTCAGTTCGGGCGTCTTGACGAGGCGCCAGCCGTCGCAGTCTGCTCCCTGAGGCCCGCCCCACTTGTAATGCTCGGCTGATTTCGCGCTGATGATTTGTGCGGGCATTGGGCTCCGTTCCCAAAATTCCGGCTGAGTTAGAGAGACAACTCCATGAAGACATTTGCGCGGGTATACGGCATGGGCGGAAGGCGCTCCGGCGGCACATGTTGAAAGCCGATGGACTCATAGAGATGCACGGCGTTTTCCAGCTTGCTATTGCTGCCCAAAAACAAAGACGCCGCCCCAATCGCCTTCGCCCCGGCGACCGCATGCTCGAGTAATCGACGACCGATGCCAAGGCCGCGTAGGTGGGGCGAAACTGCCATTTTCGACAGCTCATAGATACGGTTGCCCATGGGAACCAAAGCCACGCAGCCAACCGCCTCGTGACCCATATAGGCCATGAGGATGTGTCCGCCCTTGAGAAGAATTGTGTTTTCAGGATCGTTGAGAACTTCCCGGTCCTTCTCTTCCAGAGTGAAATAGCGGGTAATCCACTCTTCGTTCAACGTCCTGAATGCGGCCGCATCGTCACCGGGTTGAAGCGATCGAATCTCAATCTCCGGCGGATTCGCTCCACATCCCCTATCGCCCATATGCAAATTGTGAAACCGCTCTAGCTCCATATCAGTAGTTTGACTGGCTTGCTTTATTACGTCCAATATCTTGTTCAGCAGTATTATGATGTTTCGCATATGGATCGTGATGTTGAACTGCGGCACCTGCGCTACTTTGTTACGGTTGCGGAAGAGCTGCACTTTGGCCGCGCGGCGCAGCGGCTCAACTTGTCTCAGCCGCCCCTCTCACAACAGATTCGTAAGCTCGAAGAAATTCTTGGGTTTCCACTCTTCACCCGCACCTCCCGGTCGGTCAGCCTTACCAATGCCGGCGAGGCATTCCTTCACCGCGCGTCGCACACTGCGGAACGTCCAGCGGGACATCGACGAGACGCGCAGCATCGGCCGTGGCGACGTCGGCTCTCTTCATATCGGCTTTGTAGGGTCCGGCATGTTGAGCACATTGCCTGAGATATTCCGCACCTATCGTAAAGCTTATCCGCTGGTACAGCTGCATTTGCACGAATCTTTTACGGCACCGGTCACCGAGGGGCTGGAAAACGGCACACTTGACGCCGGCATTCTGAGAGACGGTGACCCGATTGAAGGCCTGAACATCACCACCATCTTCTCCGAACGTTTCGTCGCAGTGGTACCTGCAACCCACCCCTGCGCCAAACAGAAGAGCATCTCTCCCGCAGTGCTGCGTGACGAACCGTTCGTCTACTACCCCCGGAGCGCGGGCGCCCGCGCCTTTGAGAAGCCGCTGACCCTTTGTGAAGCCCATGGCTTTCGTCCCCAGATCGTCCAGGAAGCGTCTCACTGGCTCACCATCCTGCGTCTCATAGCCGCCGGACTTGGGGTGACGATCGCCCCCGAATGTGTCCGCCGCATTGCCTCTCCCGACGTCGTTTGCCTCCCGCTACGCGGGGCGAGAACCGTCAGCAACATCGAGCTGGCCTGGCGCGTAGGAGAATCACGTCCCATCGTCGAGCGGTTCGCACAGATTGCCAAGAGCACCCGAAACCGGAGGTGACATGAGTGTCCCAGCAGAGCGGAACGACGGGGTTAGGGAGCCTATTTACCGTTGCGCAAGCGTGAAGGTATGATGACCGCAAATATAAGGAGCAATCGCTTGGGCCGGAGTTTTTTTTCAAGCGCATGTATAGCAGTGCTGCTGAGCTGCACGGCCGCTCTGCAGGCACAGTCCGATCTGCACACTCTGAAAACGGCTTTTGCGTCACCCCCTGACGATGCGCGGGTGATGATGCGCTGGTGGTGGTTTGGACCTGCGGTGACCAAGCCTGAGCTCACACGTGAGCTGGAACAGATGAAGGCAGGAGGATTCGGCGGTTTTGAGATTCAGCCAGTGTATCCGCTCGAACTCGATGATCCGAAGACAGGCTTTCGCAATCTGGCTTACCTCTCTGACGAATTTCTTGATGACGTGCGCTTCGTCAACCACCAAGCACGTAGGCTGGGATTGCGCGCGAGCCTCACCCTTTCCAGCGGCTGGCCGTATGGCGGCCCACATACGCCGATCACGGAAGCAGCCGGCCGGCTGCGCCTGGTAAGGACGCCGGCGCCGCAGGGAACCAGTGCCGTTCCCGTTCCTTACCTCGGCAATGGAGAAAATCTTATCGGCGTGTTTCTCGCCGACGCGGGCTGGGGCAAAGGCTACGCAGAGCCAGTGCCTGCGATGCTGCCGCTGCCCGCCACTAACAGTCTGCGCATGACTTTGCCTCCAGGGACGGCCGGCGGCGGCCATGTTGTGTTGTGGTTCATCTCCAGCCGTACCGGCCAGCAGGTGAAGCGGCCGGCGGTGGACGCCGATGGTTTTGTGCTCGACCACTTCTCCCGCGAAGCCGTTGAGGATCACCTGCACAATGTGGCAGACAAGCTGATGACAGCCTTTGGGGATCATCCTCCTTACTCCGTTTTCAGCGACTCGCTGGAAGCCTACGGTGCGGACTGGACGCCCGGCTTGCTGGAGCAGTTTCGCCAGCGCCGCGGTTACGACCTGTTGCCGCACTTGCCTGAACTAATTACTTTCGCGCCGAACGAAGAGGCTATGGCGGTGCGGCACGACTGGGGCGAAACACTGACGGAGCTGATCGACGAAAATTATCTGAAACCGATCAATACCTGGGCCGCAGCACACCACACGCTCTTCCGCTCCCAGACCTATGGCGACCCTGCCGTATCGCTAGCAAGCAACGCACTTGCGGACCTGCCCGAAGGCGAAGGTCCGCAGTGGCAGCAGTTCTCCTATACCCGCTGGGCGGCCTCAGCCAGTCACGTGTACGGGCGCCCCATCACGTCGTCGGAGACATGGACGTGGCTCCACTCGCCTGCGTTTCGCGCCACGCCGCTCGATATCAAGGCTGAGGCAGACCGCTTCTTTCTGCAGGGCATCAATCAACTGATAGGCCACGGCTGGCCTTATTCGCCACCTTCCGCAGGCGAGCCGGGCTGGCGCTTCTACGCTGCCGGAGCTTTCAACGCGCACAATCCCTGGTGGATCGTGATGCCGGATGTCACACGCTATCTGCAGCGCGTCAGCTGGATTCTGCGCCAGGGTGAACCCGCCAACCAGGTTGCTGTTTACCTGCCGGAGGACGACGCCTGGGCCGCGTTCACACCGGGCAAGGTTTCGCTCACCGAGCTCATGCCGCGATGGATCACACCCGCGCTCACGCAGGCCGTTGAAGATGGAGGATACAACTTCGATTACATAGACAGCGCCGCGATCGCAGCCCGCGGCATCCATTACCCGGTGCTGATTCTACCGGATGTGGATCGCATCTCTACGGCTACGTTGGCGCGCATCGCTGAGTACCAGCAGCAGGGCGGCAAGGTCATCGCCGTGGGACGCATGCCGGCACACGCTCCGGGACTGCAGGGCGGTATGCACGCATCTGCACAGGTTGCCGCGGCCGCGGCAGCGCTCTTCAACGCGCCCGGAGGCAACGCGCAGTTTATCCCGAATGTTGCCCAGCTTGAACAGTCGCTACAGCACACGCTGGCGCCAGATATGCAGCTGTCTACGTCCTCGCCTGGGCCCGCTCCCGTGGTTGGCTTCATCCATCGCAGGCTGGCGGGCGCGGACATTTACTTCGTCGCAAACACCGGCAACATCGCAGTACACACGAAGGCGCGCTTCAACTCCGCACACAGTTCAGGTGAATGGCTTGACGCGGATACGGGCGAGGCTCGCGAGATAAAAATGAATGGCGGCGGAGTGGAATTGGACCTGGCGCCTTATGAGTCGCGCATTGTGCTGCTGCACGACGGCATAGGCACAGGCCTACTGGCGAGTCCAAAGGAAGGCGCTGCGGGCAGCTCCCAGATCGTAGCCGACCTGAGCCGCGGGTGGCAGGTGAGGTTTGAGGGAAATGACCTAGCGGAGCAAATGGCCGAATTGACCTCCTGGACGGAGAAGCCGGAAACTCTCTATTACTCGGGCGTTGCGAACTATCGCAGAACAATCGAGCTGCCGCCGTCATACCCGCGCGATTCGCGGCTGATCCTCAGCTTCGGGGTAGGGAAACCGCTCCCTGAGCCGGCCGGAAGCGCGGATCATCCTGGCATGCAGGCGCTACTCGACCCGCCGGTTCGCGATGCCGCGGTCATTTATGTCAATGGCAAACGAGCAGGCTCGCTATGGCACGCCCCCTACGAATTGGATATTACTTCCCTGCTCAAGCCAGGCAACAATGCCCTGGAAGTGCGCGTGGCGAACACCGCGATCAACCGGCTTTCCGGTGAGGCCCTGCCGGATTACCAGCTGCTCTGGGCGCGCTACGGACGCCGGTTTGATCCGCAGGATATGAATAATCTGCAGCCGCTTCCTTCCGGACTTCTGGGTAAGGTCGAGCTGATCAGCAGAAGCGCACAATGAGCCGGCTGTCACGCAACCCGGGTATTTTCCGCTTAGTGGTCTCGTGCCTGCTGCTGTGGGGCACCGCAGTCTGGGCAGCCAGTCCGCACGTGTTCCGCGCAAATGACTACGGGGCCAAAGGCGATGGAGCTACGCTGGACACGCAAGCGATCCAGGCCGCGCTCGACGCCGCGGCAAAGGGCGGCCACGGCATCGTCACCTTTGCACCGGGAACCTATCTCACCGGATCCATCTTTGTGAAATCCGGCACCGAGTTGCACCTGAACCAAGGTGTGACCCTGCGCGGAGTGCAAACGCTCAGTGGCTATCCCATGATGCCGACGCGCGTCGCCGGGATTGAGATGACGTGGCCGGCAGCCGTGGTCAATATCTACGGCCAGCACGATGCCAGTATCACCGGCAGTGGCACCATCGATGGCGATGGCAAAGTATGGTGGGATGGTTACTGGGCTCTCCGGCGGCAATACGAAGCCAGGGGACTGCGCTGGGCGGCGGACTACGATGCGCGCCGGCCGCGCCTGATCCAGATCTACAATGCAAGCCACGTGACACTTGCCGGCCCGCTGCTCACACGTTCCGGCTTCTGGACCGTGCATATCTGCTACTCCAACGACGTTCACGTGAATGGTGTCACCATCCGCAACAACGTGGGAGGGCGCGGCCCCAGCACAGACGGCATTGACATTGATTCGTCGAAGAATGTGCTTGTCGAGCACACGGACATTTCGGTCAACGATGACGCGCTCTGCCTCAAGGCAGGTCGCGATTCGGATGGCCTCCGCGTGGCGCGCCCCGATGAGGACATCGTGGTGCGCGACTCCACGGTGCGTGACGGGGCTGCGGCCATTACCATCGGCAGCGAAACCTCCGGAGGCTTTCGCAACATCGAGGCTTACAACATCCATGCCTTCGGACACGTGCCCGCCGGCGTGCTCTTTAAATCCGCGCACACCAGGGGCGGCTGGGCGGACAACATCCGAATTCACGATCTGCAACTGGATGGCGTCGCGGTTCCTGTACTGATCACGATGAACTGGAACCCGAGTTACAGTTACGCCACCATCCCGCCGGGACTCACGGACGTCCCTTCGTATTACAAGGTCCTGTCCACGCCGGTGCCTCCTGGGCAGGGCCTGGCACATTTTCACAATGTACACATCTGGAACGTGCAGGCGACCGGCGCAAAGCGGGCCTTCGATGTAAGCGCCACGCCGGAAGCGCCGCTTACGGATTTCGTGCTGGATCACATCGCCATCGCGGCGCAGTCGGCAGGCAGCGTTGCGGACGCGCGGAACTGGACGCTCTCGCATGTTGCCATACACACCGAAGATGGCAGCCGGCTGATCTTCAGGGACACCGGCGGGGTAAAGCTGACGGATACTCTCGGCATCGCTACAGCCCCGCAGCAGTAACGCCTGCGCCATCCCTCTAGCCGATGGACCATTTGCATCATTCCGCAGCAAACCGCGGGAAAGACCGACACCCGTCCCGCAAAGTGGGACGAAGGGATACATTTGCGCAACTCCATCACTTATTCCATTGATAAACAAATCTCGCTTCTGATACACCTTGGAGCCGGCTAGCTAACAGACGTTTTTGGAGGCCTTTTTATGCAGTCGCATTCGATCGGCTCTAATCCACACACGGAGTTTACCGGGAAGACAATACTTACCTGGAAGCTAACGTTTCTTTGCCTGCTCTTCGTGATTTTCTCTTCGGGAGCAAAGCTTCTCCGCGCCCAGGCTATAGGCGGTGGACAGATTCAAGGGACAATTAGTGATCCGGCTGGATCCGGCGTGGCTGGGGCTACGGTTGAGGCAGCGCAACAGGATTCAGGACTTCACCGCACGGTTACGAGCTCCGCGGACGGCGGCTATAACCTGCCTGACCTTCCGGTCGGTCCCTACCAGCTCAAGGTGAGCGGTACAGGATTCAGCTCCTATCAACAATCGGGAATTGTCATCGAGGTCGGCAATAACCTGCGCATTGACGTCAAGCTTCAGGTTGGCGGAGTGACGCAAACCGTGCAGGTCGACGCTGCCGCATCCATGGTGCAGACAGAGGATCAGTCGATCTCCCAGGTCATCGACCGGCAACGCACCATCGACCTGCCATTGAACGGCCGCCAGGCCACGCAGCTTATTCTTCTGACCGGCGCGGCAACAACGGCTCCAAACGGAGACCTGGTTGGCACCAAAAACTACCCCAGTTCGGCCGCTCTCTCAGTCGCCGGCGGTCAGGCAACCAACATCAACTACCTGATGGACGGGACCGACAACAACGATGCATTCACCAACGTAAACCTGCCTTTTCCCTTCCCTGACGCGTTGCAGGAATTCAGCGTGCAGACGTCCGGCCTCTCCGCGCAGTACGGTTTACACCCGGGTGCAGTGGTCAACATCGTTACCAGATCCGGGACGAACGGGTTTCATGGCAGCAACTGCGGCTCTGACCTTCGTCACAACTTTGTAACGTCTATCGTCGCTAAGAGCGCGTTCGGCGGGGAACCCATGGAACGCGCACTGCTGAGTGGATGGCAAATTGCACCGATCGTTACCGTCACCACAGGAATTCCGTTCACTCCTCTGAGCGGCACCGATAAATCCCTGACCGGTGTGAACAACGACCGGCCAAACCTGGTTGGCCGGCCCTATCAGCACAGCGCTGGACCGAAGATATGGCTGAATCCGAGTGCGTTTGCCTCTGATGGTCCGGGAACGTATGGGAATTTGCGACCCTACTCCTTGTATGGTCCCCACTACACAGACCTGGATGGAGCCGTCACCGAATTTGTTCCCCTGCACGAACCTGCACAGCTTGAGGCGCGAGCAGAGTGCTTCAATTGCTTGAATCACACCAACTTCATGAACCCCGGGGCAACGTTAAGCACCAGTACATTCGGTGTGATTACGGCGGCAAATCCGCCTAGAATTTTGCAATTGAGCCTGAAGATAGATCTTTAGGCGTGACACCCACAAGAACAAATGTGCTGGACCGAGCCTTGGGGGAGTGTTAGAGCAAGGCCCAGCCCAGATGTTTGGCTCAATAAAGCGGTTCGCCGGGAGGGCCCGGTGTTGCAATCCAGATGGGGGACGTCCAGGTGCAATCGAGACATCAAGATCTTAGTTTCGTAATGGTGGCTTCAATTGTGCTGTTTGCGGGCCTGGGTTCAGGTGTTGCACAATCAAGTTCGTTCTCGAATTGGCCGGAAGGAATGTCGCCACAGGAAGTCGGCAAGCGCGTAGCGGAGCATTTTGTCGTCAGCCCGCATCAGACAAGTCAGCACCAGGGACCTCAGACAATCATCTATCCCGAGGTTTGCGCCTGGTACGGCGCGCTCTCGTTTGCGGAAGTGACCGGCGACAAAGCATTGGCAGCCAAGCTGGTGGCCCGTTTTGATCCGCTGATGACCTCCGCGGAGGGCGCGCTGGTTCCTCAGCGCCGGCACGTCGATGACGAGATCTTCGGCGTGGTACCGCTTGAGATCTATCGGCAAACCAAAGATGCCAAGTACCTAAACTTCGGCAAGGTCTTCGCCGACAGGCAGTGGGACGCGCCGACAAGTGATGGATTGTCTGCGGAGAGCCGCTTCTGGATCGACGACATGTACATGCTCTCGATCCTGCAGATAGAGGCGTATCGCGCCACTGGGGATCGTAAGTACATCGACCGCGCAGCTCTGGAGATGGCCGCCTATCTGGACAAGCTGCAACAGCCAAATGGACTCTTTTACCATGCACCAGATGTTGCCTTCTTCTGGGGCCGGGGAGATGGATGGGTAGCCGCCGGCATGTCTGAACTGCTGCGTTCCTTGCCAAAGGACGATCCCTATCGCGCCCGGATCCTGGCCGGTTATCAAAAGATGATGAAGGCTCTACTGCAATATCAGAGCAAAGACGGGACGTGGCGTCAGCTCATTGATCATGAGGAGGCGTGGCCTGAGAGTTCATCCACCGGAATGTTTACGTTCGCCATGATCACGGGCGTCAAGAACGGCTGGTTGGATGATGCAACCTATGGGCCGGCGGCACGAAGAGCGTGGCTGGCACTGGTGGGTTATGTCGACCAGAATGACAACGTAACGAGTGTATGTGAGGGCACCAACAAAAAGAATGATTTGCAGTTTTACCTGATGCGGCAACGCAGAACCGGCGACTTCCACGGACAGGCTCCCGTCCTGTGGGCCGCGGCTGCCCTGCTACGCTAACCTCACAAGAGTCGAAAAATGCATTTCGTGATGGTGTTTTTCTTGGCGGGAGGTTGAGGCCATTAAGATGATGCGTTCTCTCAGTCCTTACCCGCCGCGAGTGGACCGAATCTCCCATAGGTCTGTGCCGAACCTGCTGAGCATGGCGCGAGATATCCATTCCGTTGTATTTGCTCTCACGGCGATTTTCTGGTTCGGGATCATGTGCCGGCCGGCAACCGGCCACGCGCAGGAGCTGTCGCCCGATCTGGCCGGGCGGTTAGCGCACGCAGTGATGCAGCGTTGGCCGCAGGGTGAGCCCCCACAAACGGGCGCGCCTGTGAGGTGGAACTACGAGCTCGGTACACTCTTGAACGGGATGGACGCGGTGTGGTACGACACGGCGGATGCTGACTACTACCGCTATGTGAAGCAGTGTGTCGATCAACTGCTCTCGCCGGATGGATCGATTCCGACGTATCGTCTACAGGAGAATTCTCTCGACAATATTTTGCTCGGGCGCCAGCTTCTTCTTTTGTACCGAGTGACCCGGCGGCCGGAATACTACACGGCAGCCGCGCTGCTGCGAAAGCAACTCTCTACTCAGCCAAGGAATCGCTTTGACGGGTTTTGGCATAAGCAGATCTATCCCGATCAGATGTGGCTTGATGGGCTATACATGGCACAGCCCTTTTACGCCGAATACGCGTTCACCTTCCAGGAGCCGCGCGACTTCGACGACATAACCCGACAGTTTGTGCTGATCGACGAACACGTCCGGGATCCTAAGACCGGGCTGCTCTATCACGCGTGGGATGCTTCAAAAAAGCAGGCTTGGGCGAACAAGACAACCGGTCTGTCTTCGATCTTCTGGGCGCGAGGCGTCGGCTGGTACATGATGGCGCTGGTTGACTCCTTGCCTTATTACCGCCAGGACGATCCCGGCCGAGCAAAGCTGTTGACCATTCTGAATAGCGTGGCTGCCTCCGTGGTGCGATATCAGGATGAGCGTACAGGCCTCTGGTATCAGGTGCTCAACAAGCCGGGAGCCAAAGGCAACTACTTCGAGTCTTCAGCCGCGTGCATGTTTACTTATGCGCTGGCCAAGGGAGTTCGGCTTTCCTACTTGCCCGCGCACTACTCCCGGAACGCCGCGCTGGCGTGGCAGGGAATCAATGAGCAATTTATCAAGGATGAGGCGGATGGATCGGTGACCTTCTCGGGGACGGTAAAGGGCATTGGTCTTGGCGGCACTCCTTACCGGGATGGGAGTTACTCCTACTATGTGACCGCTCCCGCCGTTAGCAATGATCCAAAGGGTATCGGCACATTTCTCCTCGCCGCCAGCGAGATGCATGTTGTGCCCATCGCCTCCGAAGGCCGCGGTCAAAGGGCCGTGGTTGACGCCTGGTTTAATAGCCAGCAGCGATCCAACGCCGCCGGGCAGCAAGAATACTTCCACTATAAGTGGGACGATTTCAGCAACGATGGCTTTTCTCTTCTAGGGCATGTCTTCCGCAGCTATGGGGTCACCACGGATACACTTTACAGCGCGCCGGCGACAGAGAAGCTGAAGGGCGCGCAGTTCTACATCATTGCGTCTCCGGACATCCCGGTCAAGAATCCGCACCCCCATTACTTACAGCCTGAGGATGCCCAGCAGGTCACGCAATGGGTAAAGATGGGAGGAGTGCTCGTTCTCATGGCGAATGATCCCGCCAACGGGGACATAGAACATTTGGACCAGCTGGCCGACCTCTTCGGCATTCATTTCAACCAAGTGCTCAGCCACCATGTGATCGGAAACGACCATGACATGGGCAGGATTCCGGTGGCCGGAAACGGGCTGCTGTTTCACAATCCGCACACGTTCTTCATGAAGGACACCTGCACGATATCTCTCAAAGCTCCCGCGGTTTCTCTGCTGCAAGATAAGGGGGATATTTTGATGGCCACGGCGAAATACGGCAAGGGCACGGTTTTCGCCGTGGTCGATCCTTGGATCTACAACGAATACACGGATGGGCGAAACCTTCCTCCCGAGTATGACAACTTCGGCGGAGCCATGGAGTTGGTGAATTGGCTTGTGAAGCAGGTTCCGCGTGAAACTTTCTTTCCTGCTGGGGCAGTCAGTAGGTGAAGGCAAAAGAGGTCGAACCTAGTGCAGGTTTTGCCTCGAGAAAGGCTGCATAGAGTCGATATCAAAACTGTCCCAGTAACTGTAGAGGATCGCGTGTCCTCGCGGATGATTTAACCCTTGGTGAAGGAGAATACATGCAGACCTACCTTTTGGCCGACCCCGTGCGCTATCCATACATGACCACGGCGCAGATTCGGGAGACGTTCCTGATCGATTCGTTGTATGAGCCCGGAGCGCTTCATTTGGCTTATGTCGATCTCGACCGTACCATCGCGGGCATGGCAGCGCCAGCGGGAGGCCCACTTGCCCTGCCGGCAGATGCCGCTCTGCGCGCGGAGTATTTTACCGAGCGGCGGGAGTTGGGAGCCTTGAACATCGGTGGAAGTGGCTCCATCAACGTAAACGGCAAACGCCATGCGCTGGAGAATCTTGACTGCCTGTACATCGGCAGAGGCAATGCCGATATCAGCTTAGAATCGAAGGATCCATCGTCGCCAGCTCTCTTCTATCTCCTTAGCTATCCCGCGCATACAGCTTACCCGGTAGCCCTGGTGCGCAAAGATGAGGCTAACCCGACCGTAATCGGGAGCGCAGAGACTTGCAACTTAAGGACGGTTTGCAAGTACATCTATTTCGGCGGCGTCAGAAGTTGCCAGTTAGTGATGGGCGTAACCCACCTGCATGCCGGAAGCGCCTGGAATACCATGCCGCCGCACACACATATGCGGCGCTCTGAGGTCTACCTTTATTTCAATCTTGCCCAGGATGCCGTTGTGTTTCACCTGATGGGGCCGCCCGTAGAGACACGCCATATCATCGTGAAAGACCTTCAGGCAGTGGTTTCTCCCGGATGGTCCACCCACGCCGGAGTGGGCACGCGAGCCTATAGCTTCTGTTGGGGTATGGGCGGAGAGAATCAGGACTATGCGGATATGGACGTTCTTTCCATATCTGCTCTACGCTAGCCGCGTGCTAGGAAATCCGAGTATGCTCCGGTCGGAACGACAAATTTTAATCCCCTAGCTATGGTAATGCTGCTGAAATGGTGACAGGGCATGTGGCCTCTTCTTTGCGTGCAGTCCGAGCGAGAGCGAGATGTCACGACAGCAGCGCAACAGGTGCTCGGCAACCTTCGGCATGGTAGGCGCCGTAATCCGCGAGGCAGGCCCGGAGACGCTTACTGCTGCGATGGCATGATGCCTCTCATTAAAGATAGGCGCGTCAATACAACGGACGCCCACCTCAATTTCCTGATCGTCAATCGCGTACCCGCGGCGCCGCACCCGTTCGAGCGCCTTGAGCAGCGTCTCCTTGGAAGTAATCGTTTTGTGGGTAAATCGCACGAAGCGGATCTTGGAAACGATCTGCTCGATGACCTCGGGCGGCTGAAAAGCGAGCATCGCCTTGCCCATAGCCGTGCAATAGACGGGGTTGGAGGTTCCTGTTTTCAAGCTGATACATACCCGGCGGTTCGGTTCGACCTTATCGAGGTAAACGATCGAAGTTTTCTGTAGCACGCTCAGGTGCACGGTTTCTCCAACCTGCGCCGCAAGCCGGCGGAAGTAGGGATGAACCCGTGTGCGCAGATCGATCTGTTCGACCGCCCGGTTGCCAAGCTCATACAGCTTCAAACCGAGGCGGTAGCGATTCTCCGGAGTGCGCTCTATCAGTGCACTGCGTTCCAACACCATGAGCGAACGGTGAGCGGTGCTCTTATGCAAACTCAAAACCGGCGCATGGCCGGCAAGCACACGCATGTGGTCTGATGGCTTAAGAAATCCTGCTCCGCAAGGGGTTGTGAAAGAGCAGCTACGGCATGATGGCCACGATCACGGATGGAGAACAGCCCGAATATCCTTACTCTCGAGAATATGTTTGGGGTAACCACGCCGGGCGGCCGTCAGCATAGCCCGTCCAATCTCCTCGGTTGTCAAGACATGATTGGGAAACATGAATCGGAGCAGCGGCAGCAGTGGCTTGGTAATGGCGTAGCCTACTCGGTAGGCGGGGGTTTTCGATCTCACTCCATGCACCGGCTGAATTATGCCGGGACGGAACATGTAAGCCTCTGCGAAGGGGAGGCGCAAAAGGGCGTTTTCCGTTCTTCCTTTCACCCGTGCCCACATGCTCTTGCCTTGTTCTGTACTGTCGGTGCCCGCACCCGAGACGTAAAAGAATCTCATCTGAGGGTTGAGCCGGCATAGCGTCTCCGCCGCAGCTAGAGTTATGCCGTAGGTTATGTACTCGTACTCTTCTGCTTTCATTCCCGCGGAAGACACACCCAGACAAAAGAAGCACGCATCGAAGCCCGACAGATCGGCTTCGATCTCCGAGTAATGCCATAGATCGCGATGTACCGTCTCGCGCAATTTCTGGTGATGGACGCCAGTGGGGGACCGGCCAACCGACTGCACTCGTTCGACATCCGGGTCCAGGAGGCACTCGCGCAACACCCCCTGCCCCACCATCCCGCTGGCGCCAAAGAGCAGAACGTTCATGGGTTTCTTATGCTTTCCTTTTCACCGAACCAGCGGCAACGGCGGGGCTTTGACCTTCAGCAGGCCAGGTCACTCCGGTAAGCTGCTCCGAGACCGCCCATAGCTTCCGCGCCACACCCCCATCCTTCGCCTGCGGAAACACTCTGGCGGGCGCCACCGGACCCTTCAATTCATAGAAGCCGTTGGGGCCGTAGTACCCCTCCGGCGCAGCTGCTGGAGAGGTCGCTGCAAAGAGCGTGGGCAGAGCTCCGTCCGCGGCCGAGTGGCTCATGAAGGAACCGAAAATCTTGGCCAGCACTCCCTTCACACCGCCCGTTCCCGGTCCGTTTGGGATCAGATCCGTGCGCGCGTATCCCGGATGCGCCGCGTTACTCATTACTCCCCACCCGTAGGCATCGCTACGCCGCTGCAACTCGAAGGTGAACAGTAGGTTCGCTAACTTCGATTGTTGGTACGCAGGCCAGGATTTGTACTTACGCTCGGCCTGCAGATTGTCGAAATCGATCTTGCCTCCGCGATGCGCCAGGCTGCTCACATTCACCACTCGCGGCGCTTCGGCTCTACCCAGCAATGGCAACAGCAAACCTGTCAGAGCAAAGTGGCTCAGGTGGTTGGTTCCAAACTGCATCTCGAACCCATCTTCGGTCAACCGCCGTGCCGGCAAGTCCATTACGCCGGCATTGTTGATCAACAGATCCAACGGCTGGCCGCGCGCGATCATCCTTGCGGCGAAGGCTCTCACGGATGCGAGGCTGGCAAGATCGAGCATCTCGAAGCGCACCTTCGCGGAAGGCACAGCGCGCTTGATCCGCTCCATCGCCACGCGGCCCTTCTCCGCGTTTCTGCCGGTGACCAGCACTTCGGCTCCGGCACTCGCCAACGCGAGCGCTGTCTCGTATCCAAGTCCTCCGGTAGCTCCGGTTACGACCGCCAGCTTGCCGCGTTGCGATGGTATATCGGCAACCGTCCAAATCTTCATAGCAGAAACTCCTCTCGTTTATATGAGTGATTGCGCACTCATTATGATTCAGGAAAATTATTTCTTTCGGCAAACCGCAGCCCAAAGCATCTCGAAACCTGTACTCTGATACCTGGACGCCTGCTTCGGTTGCCGCCGCATGAACTCCATCGTAGTGTCTGCCAGCGCGCTCATGGCCGCGGCAATAAACTCCAGCGGCAAGTCCTGAAAGACGTGCTGCGCCACCGCAGCTTCGGCCGTCTTCTCAATTTCGAGGAATGGAGCAGTTCCCGCACGCTTCGACTCTTCGGTAAGACCGCTCCAGACCCCCATCTGCTGCAGAACTTTCTGCTGCATAGGATTTGCGATTCCCCATCCCGTGTAGCTATTCCAGACGTGCTGCAAACGGTTCCGTATGCTGGCGCGGCGCGGAAAGCCGGACATCATCGCATCCGCCAATTCCAGCTTGATCTCGCGGTAGAGGGCGTTCACCATTTCATCTTTGGTCTTGAAATACGTGAAGAGAGTGCCCTCTGCCACGCCGGCGGTGCTGGAGATTGCCGAGGTGGGGGCGCCCAACCCCCGCTCCGCGAACACTTCGGTCGCGGCTGACAGAATTGCGTTGCGTTTGTCTTCGCTCTGAGGTCTCGCCATTTCTCTCTCGTTGTAATGAGTATATACTCATCTATTGAGCGCGTCTTCAGAGAGCGCTCAATTTTTCCCGAGCCTTAGAAAGACAAAAGGATGGAGCGCCCGGCGGGAACCCCATCCTTTGCTACGCGACCCGTCTTCTGCAACTCACTAGAAGGTAAACCGAGCCGCCCACCTGAATCAGGCGGGGACTGGCGGCGGCTGTGATTTTGCCGTTAAGAGAGGACGCCAGGTTAGCGGTTGGCGCGTTGAGACTTACCAGGTTGAAAGCATTGGTGGCCTCACCGCGTAACTGCAACGTGAACCGTTCAAAGCTGATGTTGCGGAAGATCCCCAAGTCGACATCCCGGTAACCCGGCGCACGAAGATAGTCGCGCGGCGCATTGCCGTCCGCGCCGTAAGGGCCAATGCCGAGGCCGGGGCCGTTGGAGGTGGACGCCGCGGTATTGAACCACTGGGCGGCAGCAAGAGCGCGGCCTCTGTGTGGATCGAGGAACGCGTTCTGCCCAGGGACCAGGTTCGGGCGGTTGTTGTTGGCACTGTCAAAGTTCTTGTTGGAGCCGGTGACGATGTTGACCGGCGCGCCGCTGTAGAGGATAGCGATGGACGATAGAGTCCAATGATTCGCGACTTGTTTAACGAAGGAGTTCGACCCCTGGTAGTAGTCGATATTCCATATGCCGGAGATGCTGGCCGTGTGGCGCCGATCATTGTCCGTCGGACCTCTCTCTTCCTCCAAATGAGCGAAATCCTGCGCGGTCGCCAACCCGACAGCCGATTCATTTGAGCTTTGGAACGAATGGCTCAGGACATAGAAGCCGTTGAGCATGAGGTTGCGCGTCAGCGGACGGTGGGCCGAGAACTGGAGGGAATGATACGAGGCAGTCTGGTTGGATATAAGAAAGATGTTCTGGCCCAGAACGCCTGGATCGTAGGGGCGCCGCGCATTGATGCTGGTTTGCGATGTGCTGGCTCCCGGTGCATAAGGAGGTNNCATAAGGAGCATAATTATCGCCGATCATGATTGGGAGATCATGCGACAGAGTCCCGACATAGGCGACTGTGGCGCTGACCTGTCCAGGCAGCTGACGCTGAACGGCGGTATTGATTTGGTAGACCAGTGGCCATTGAGTCCTTTGTGAAATAGTCTCAACGCTGGCCGCGGGAAGGAAGCGCGGATGCGACGGAGTATGCGTGTAGGGAAAGGGGTCCCCATTGGGAAAAGAGGCTGGATTCCCGTAGACGTTGGTGAACGACGTGATGGAGTTGAAGGTCTGGCGAATGGCGAAGGGCTGGGCGTTGGCCGGCCGGTTCCATTCGTTGCCGCTTACGCTGCCGTAGAAAATGCCCGCGGCGGCGCGGACGGCTCTCTTGCCGTCACCAAAAGGATCCTATGCCACGCCGACACGCGGCGAGATATGGTGCCAACGGAGGTCGACGATGCCACGGGGTACGCCCTTGTCTCCCGGATAGAGAAGGCCCAGGGGCGCACTGGGAACCACCGTGGATTGAACGTTGGGGACGAACGTACTGGTGAGGTTCGAAGACTCGACCGGGGGAACGTCAATATCCCACCGCAATCCCAGATTCGCCGTAAGCCTGGGAGTGATCCGGTAATCGTCTTGCACGAACAATGCGGTATGCCGGTCGCTCAAAAGCCCATGGTAAGGAGTGTCCTGTTCCATGGTATTAACTTGGCCGGTGACAAAATCGCCTAGCGCATTCCCTGTGGTCGTGGGAGCAGAGGTTTGAAAGGTGAAGACCCCAAAGTTGTCCAGGTTTCCAACGATTATGTTCTTGTCCCGCGCCAGCTCACCGCCAAAATTGATCGAGTGTTTGCCTTTAGTCATGCTGACCAGGTCGCGTATCGAGTAGAAGTCCGTCGCGGTCACCGGGCCGGCGAGCGCTCCACCAACACTGAAGTACCCCGATACGGTTAGCTGGGGTAGGGCCTTGGGTCCCTGGATCGTAAAATCCGATCCGAGATCTCCAAGGGAAATCTGCGGCAGGTTGACGCGCCCTCCCGCCACTCTCGTGAAGTTAAACCAGGCCTGGTTGATGGTTGTGGGGCCGAAGGTGTGAACGTCGCTGAGGTTCAGGTTCTGTTGCTTGGAGAAGGACTGATTAATATCCCAGAGCAGATTGGTGGTCGTCGACCCGTTGGCGTTTTGCGTCGAGTTGAGATAGAAGTAGGTCGCCGACAGATAATCCTTGTCACCGAGAACCTGGTCGTATTTTCCCAGATATTCGTCCTGGTTCGTCGGACCGGTGAAGAACCCTGTCCAGGCATTGTTCGCGCTGTTGGATAGGGGAATGTACTTGCTGATGATGTTTGCGGCCGTCGGGTCTAACAAACCGGACGGGACACACCCCACCTTGGCAACCTGGCAGTTGGGGGAGCTATTGGTCCCATCCACCTTGGTCTTAGTGCCGGGCAGATTCGGGATCACTTTCGATTGCGTAAAGTCGCCCTGGCGCTCGAGGGCCGTCGGAACCACGCCGCCGCTAAGGAACTGACCAACGGTTTGCCGCAGGCCGGCATAGCTGAAGAAGAAGAAGGCCTTGTCATGCTCCACCGGTCCGCCGGCCGCACCGCCAAACTGGTTGCGGTGGTAGGGCGGGTTCAGGGTGGCATTCCAGGGAATCGCGTTCAAACCGGTGTTGCGCACGAATTCGAACAGGGAGCCGTGAAACTGATTGGTTCCGGAGCGCGTAACGGCCGTGACCACGGCGCTGGACATGCGGCCATATTGGGCCGAGAAGTTGCTGGTTTCTACGCGAAACTCCTCCAGCGCGTCCGGGTTGGGCAGGGGGTTTCCATAGTTGCGGATGCCGGTCATATTGCTTCCGCCATCCAGGAAAAAGCTGACCATGGGAACGCCGCCGTCAATGCCGCCGTTGACTATGACCTGTGTGGAGGGGACGCCGATCTGGTAGTTGGGAGTGCCGTTGGGATTGCTGTTGCTGGCATTGGTGGCTCCACTGGCGCTGTTGGATTGCACGCCCGGCGTGAGGGAAAGTTCCGCATACGCGTTGCGGTTAACCAACAGCAGCCCGATGATCTCGGCTGGCTGCACTGTTCTTCCGAGCACCGCTGTTGTGGTATCTACGAGAGCTGGAGCTGCGGTGACCGTGACGGTCTGGCTTGCTGCGCCGAGGCGAGCGTTACGTTCAGCGCTTGCGTCTGATCGACGGCAAGGACGACATTCTGCTGCACGAACTTCTTGAAACCGGCCGTCTCTACCTCAACGTCGTACGTGCCCACCGGAAGATATTCAATACGGTAGGCCCCGTCGTTGGCTGTTGCGGCCAATCGGGAGAATCCGGTATCGACGTTTGTTGCTTTTACGGCGGTCCAGGGACCACTGCGCCTTGCTCGTCCTTGACCGTTCCCACGATGGACCCGGTAATCTGCTGGGCTCTCGAATTCAGGGCGGAAATCAGGACGAATAACCCCATCGCCAAAATCGCGGTGAGTTTACACTTCAAGCCCCGGGCGGCACTGCCTCCAAATTGGTTCGTTTGCTCATTTTTTGTTTTCACGGTGCTCCCCATTCAGCGTCCGTCCCGTATTCTTCAAATCCGTAGTTACGGGTGTCAAGCATATTGTGCACTGCTTGTTCCGCTATGCGGGACGGGCTTTATGAGGGAGGAACAATTAAGGGGCGGGGGCGGTTGTTTTTGCCATCTGCTGCTGCAGATAGTATGTCGAGAACAGCATCAGCGAACCCACGAACAAAGAATAGCCAGCAACCACGGCTAGAGCGGTCCGTTCATCCTGGCCGGCGACCAGAACCAGGAGTGCGCTGAACGCTACGGACAAACCGGCGAGAATATACATCCCCACCTGCTCCCCCGGCGTGCCCTTCCAGTACCGGGCGAGGAAGACTTTTCCGATGCCGAGCAGGAGCGAATAAAGCGCGAGGAAATAGCACAGCAGCCGAACGGTCGAGCGGGCATCGAGCAACAAGAAAACGCTGCTTGCGGCAGCGACGGTGCTCACAATCAAAAGCCATCGAAATTTGGATGCCTGTTGAGAACCAAGACCGGCAGCGCAAATCCAATCCAACACGGCGATAAACAGCAGAGACGCCGCGACCAACAACATGGCCAGAGCGAATCCAAATACATCGTAGAACCGGTTGGTCATCGCCGCACGAATGTAGAAGAGCTCCAACCCCAGCGCTACCATCGCGACGCCGTGCATGATCATGAGCCACGCGCGGGCGGTTTCTTTTAGCCTTATCATGTCCGCTTACCTGACCGTTTAATCATGCCACGGATTCGCCAGGATTGGCGGTCACAGAGCAGTTGGGCGCTCATGAACGAAGGTCTCCGGAGTACCGTCCTCAGGATTGACGAAGATGACATCCTTGGGCTCCCGCCGGGGTGTATCGACCGACAGGAAGACGATTGGTCCTTCGAGAATCTCGGGCAGGGAGTGGACGATTCCGCGCTTGAAAAACAGGAGGTGCCCGGGGGCAAACTCGCCTGCGTTGGAGGGATCGCCCATCCAAAATGTGCCTTTGCCAGAAACTACATATAGGTATTCGTCGCAGGTTGCATGATAGTGCGCCGGGGTGCCTCGATAGACCCGAAAGACGCGGGCACTGGCTGCTTCCTCACGAGTGAGGTACGTGTCCAGGAGCATTGTGTCGGCCGTTTCGGGAAAGGACTTTGCGATCTCACTCACATCGAAACGAGCGAAGGCGGGCCTGTTTTGTTGCGGATCCATAAGTAGTCTCCAAAGATTAGAGTTGCTGGCGCGCAGTGTTCTAAGGAAGCTCTGAATAAGTCCATAGAAAGTCCCTCAGCGGCTAAAGCCACGCTAATTCTGCGGCTTTTATGGACGGCCTGAAGGCCGCCCCCTGAAGTTTCTACATTTTTCCGGGCCG
>PLZN01000227.1 GCA_003152195.1 Acidobacteriaceae bacterium | reverse complement strand
AGACTGGAGGTATACATTGCCCAACGTTTTCCGCACAAACGTTCATACGCGTCAAAGTCCGCCAGGTGATAGGCCTTTGGAGGCATTTCTACCAGGGGTTTCAGAGGGCGTTCCGGGGTAAGAATCAACTTTTGGTCGCGCTTGAAGCCGATACCTGCGACAAAGTCAGGCGCTGACCCTTTCTGAATGTGGTTGACAAGTTCCAGCAGGGAGTCTTCGCCCTGTCCGCGAACGACATAGTCGATGTAAGGAGCTTCCAGCGTCTGGGTTGGCAGAAGCGAGGGATGCCATCCGCCCAGGATGATCGGGAATTCAGGATTCCATTCCTTGATGGCGCGAGCAATTTCAACCGTTTCCCGGATCATCGGTCCGGTCACAAGAGAGATACCGAGGCAGAGCGCATCCCGCACTTCTTCGAGTACGCGCTTTTTATAGTTCGGAGTGATCGTGGAGTCGATGAGGCAAATTTGATACCCGGCACGCAGCAAAGGCGTGGCGACCGCCAGGATGCCCAACGGGGCCGTCGCGTCAGAACTTGCGAACGACGGGAAAAAGAAAACAATTTTGCGGGACTTGGGCAACGCGTACTCCTTGCTTAAGGAGGACGATAGATTCTTTGCTGAGCGCAGTTGTCACATGGATGTCAGCGGTTTGTAACCTATCTTTATTTGCGGATCTGGCGGCTCGCACCACCGATCGCAATCGGAGAGAGGCAATCGCTTTCGATGTCACCACCTTGTCATTTGTTAGCGAGCTGGCCCCTAAGGCGGCACGTCAGGGATAAGCTTGAGTGTAATGGGCGCGCGCCCGCATTTTGCCCATAGCAGTTCGCCAAAGCCGCTGTGACTTTGTAGTTCGCTTCTTCACCGTTTGCTTCACGGAGCTTGGATGTCAAGGACAGCTGAGCGGGGTGTCACCGTTGCCAGGCCAGAGCCCCTGGACTCTCTGCCGCGTGCCGTCATTCCGGTTCTACCGTGGCTGGAGACAGCGTGTTCCGCGGTTCTTGCCGCTTTGCTGCTCTGGAAGGGAATCCTTCCCGGATGGCGCATTCTCAATACCGATTTTCCCAATTACTATCTTGTAGCCCGCCTGCTTCGCGAGGGCTATGGTTTGGATCGGATCTATGATTGGGTTTGGCTTCAGCGAATAAAAGATCACTGGGGGTTGAACCAAACCCTTGTCGGCTTTGCCGGCCTCACCCCGTTTTCAGCCCTTCCGGTCGTGCCATTTTCCATCTTCTCGCCTATCGTCGCGAAGCGGCTGTGGATCCTAACCAATGTGCTGTTTCTATGTTCAAGCGTCGAACTGCTGAGCCGCGTCACATCCCTTGGCAGGCGCCGCATTTGGTTGTTAGCACTATTGGCGGTCTTCCCTCTGCGGACGAGCTTCTTGTTCGGGCAGATGCACCTTCTGGTGCTGTTTCTTCTGGTCTCCGCTTACTACTTTCATCGCAAGGGAAGGCAGATTGCTTGCGGCGTCTGCCTCAGCATCGCGGGTGTGTTGAAGATCTACCCACTCCTGTTTTGCGGATACTTCCTTTGGAAGAGGCAATGGCGTCCGGCGTTCGCCATGCTCGCTGCGACGCTACTTGTCGTGGGCGTTGGCTATTTATGGATCGGTAGCGACGTACTTAATATTTATGCCACTCAGATTCTTCCTCGTAGCGTTCAGGGAGAAGTGTTGGATCCATATAGCGTGCACGCTGCGTCGGGTGCCGCTTTGTTTCACCGGCTATTGATTGCCGAACCGGCGCTGAATCCTGTCCCATTGCTCAACTCTCCGTCGCTCTATGCGGTTCTTTATCCTTTATGGCAGTTGGCTGTACTTGTGCCTCTGCTTGCGGTTTTCAGCATTCGAGCCAATCGGGCCGGCCCCGACCAGCTCGAATGGGCCGCCTTTGTGCTTGCGTTTCTTGTTTTGTCGCCTGTGCCGTCCAGCTATCACTTCGTGGTGATGATTTTCTCCATCGTTCTGCTCGTGGATGTCCTTCTGGCGCGCAAAGAGTATGGCGTTGCAGGCCTCGCGGCCGCACTTTACTGCCTCATTTCAGCCATCGAGTTCTTGCCCATTGTCAGGGGAACGGGCGCTTCCCTTGGCATTCTTCCGGGGTTCGCGCGCTTGTGGATTGTATTGCTGTTGTGGGCAGTGCTCCTCTTCTGCCTGTGGCCGGCGCGAGCGAAGTTTCTGAAAACCTATTCTGTGCGTACAGCATCTCTGGTCGCGGTGGTATGGATCGTGGGTGCGTTCGGCTACCATCGGCACTTCGGCTACCTGAACCAGGAAATGAGTAGACGCATACCAGCATCCGTGAACCCCTATCTTGCGATCGGCCCCCGTCCGACTACGGGCGGCTACGTATTTACAGCCATGTTGCCAGACGGGTATCGTGTGCTCGACCAAGCTGGAAACGCGGTTTGGAAGGACGACAAGAGCCGAAGGCCGGTGGACCAATTGTCGGTTGCCGTCGCCCAGAACAGCCCTGTCTTGCTCCTGGAGCTCGCCGACAGTACTGGCTCGCGAATCGTGGCCATACCTTCCGGCCCTTCATCGTCAAAAAATCCCGAGGATCCTCGGCCATTGATTCCCAATGCAGAATCTCCCGCCATTTCCGCCGACGGAAGATCCGTCGCGTTCATCCGGGAGACGCGGGGGAGGGGAACTCTTTGGATTGCCCGTTTGGAGTACCCACTGGGCAGATTGGAGAGCCTGCCAAACCAGATAGCCGACAATGCCTATGACGTTCGCGACGTAACCTTCGCACCCTCCGGGTGGATGATCTTCGCCGCCAGGGTGAACGGTCGAATCAGTATTTTCAGAATGGTTTCGGGGGCGCAACCGAGAATGGTCTCGTCTCCGGACGAAGATGTCGATTCTCCGGCAGTCTCTCCTGATGAGCGGCTTGTTGCCTTTAGAAAGCTGGTGCATAACCGCTGGCAGCTTGGCTACATGGATGCGGCAACAGGACACGAAAGGATGCTTACCTTCGGTGATTGCAATGTGTATAGCCCAGGTTGGGCTGGCCCGATAAGAATTGCCTATGCGACGGATTGCGGCCGGGGGCTCGGCCTTAGTGCGTTAGCCTTGGTTGACATAGGCGACGATTCTTCGATGCGGCCCTGATACAAACCGCATGACGGTACGCTGCCGCCCGTGGTCAACTACCTAATAGGCACCTTCCGAACTGCACACCACGCGCGCGGTCTTCAGCAGTACTCTCATGTCGTGTAGAAAGGACCACGTCGTCACATACTTGATGTCGAGAGAGACTCGTGTTTCATAGGCGACTGTACCTCTGCCACTGACTTGCCAGAGACCGGTAATTCCAGGTTTGGCCGCGGCATAGAACGCAAATGCTCCACCATAGCGGCCGATCTCATCATGCACGATGGGGCGCGGTCCAACGAAACTCATGTGGCCGAGCAGAACATTCAGAATTTGCGGCAATTCATCCAGGCTTGTCCGCCGAAGGAGGGCGCCTAGCGGAGTAACGCGAGGATCACGGCGTAGTTTGTAATGCTCATCCCATTCTTGTCGCGCCTCAGAATCGGTGGCGAGTAAGGCTGCTAATATAGCGTCGCTGTTGCTGAACATCGTTCGGAATTTGTATAGATGAAACCCACGGCTATCTTGTCCTACACGAAGATGCCGGTAGAAAACGGGTCCTTTAGAACTGCACTTGATCAACAACGTCAGCAACAGGCAAATTGGCAGAAGAAGGGGAAGAAGAACAAGAGCAAGCACAACATCCAGCAATCTCTTACCCACCCTGTACGACCAGGAATGACGAAATGAGTACCATGGAACCGTACTACATAGGCATGCTTGCATCCGTCCGGCGTCTCCTTGACTNNTCCATCGCCTCCTGAGTTTGAGAAATGCCAGGCAGATGGAGCAGGCGAGCGCTGGACGGCGCATCATTCGAGACGCTGGCCTCGTCCATCCCGGCAAGGGATGTGTCTCTCGTCAGACTGTTAAAGGGCGATTGACTTTGCATCGTGACAAACAACAGGTTGTACCGCAGCCTGCTGGTTCCCAGTGTCCGATGAAACCGCATGTATTTTGTAAGGTGTTTGTCTTTACATTGTCACTTCTTGATAGCAATGCCGTTGGGCGAGAAGTGCACAAATCTGTTGGTGCAGCCTTGAACACGTCTGGCGGACTTGGGACTAAGGGTGGACAACGCGGAGGCCAAGATACTTCTCAAATGGGTCGAAGTCCTGGTTTCGATGGAGCAGGAAATGCCCGTTAGCCAGACAGAACGTTGCGACCAGGCAGTCCATGGTTTTACGAATGGTATGGCCGCCCGCTCGAAGTGAGCGATAGTTCTGTGCGGAGGCCACGGCGAGCTGCTCGCCCCCTGTATTGAAAATCTCGAACTTTGACAGGTCTCTTCGTACCCGCTTGAAGGTTGAGTTCCCGCGGATTCCTCGCAAAATCTCGCAGAGAATAAGGTCGGTCAGACCGAGACGCTGTTGACTCAGTTCTCGGTCGAGCCAATCCGTATGTGGATTCGCCACTCCTCTTAGATAGTCGACCCAGACAGTGGTGTCCACGATCGTCATCTTGAAGACCTATTCCTGAACACGGCCTGGACGAGACTCGCTCAGGTCCCCTTCCCACAGCACTCTGCCGCGGAGCTTGCGCATCGCCGTTTGCGAGTGTGTTTTAACCAGCAACTGTAGTCCGGCTTCCACGGCTGCTCTCTTCGTCCGCGCACCACTGCTGCGCATGGCTCGGTGGATCAACTGGTCATCGATTTCGATATTCGTCCGCAAGGCAGGCACCTCGATGTGTAAGACTCTCACATTTAGGTGTATCGCTTCAAGAGCGGAACCGTGGCCGCGCTGGGGCAGCGGCCTGACCGACCTACACCTTGGCACAAGGCGTTTGCCCGCCCGTCCGATATGCGCCAGACAAGGGACATGTAGGTAGGCGGTGATCAACAGGTGTACAGAACTTAGCCCAAGGCCGGTCCTTCAATGTTCACGGTACTGCCGCCCTCTCTCCCGGCCAACCGTTGGGCTTTACGGCGGCCGATGCGAAGCGTGAAATACAACTGGGGCTCAGTCTGGCGTTTTGAGGCTGGAAATGGCAGCGGATCTGCCACTCTATCGCGGGTATGGATGTTCAGGGAGGGTGGCGTGGGCGGAAAACCCGCCCACGTCACAGATTGGCGGCCTCGGCTCCCCAGTTCCAGAGCGAGTGGAAGATACCGCTGAAACCTCCTATTGAATTGTCAAACATCAACGTGCCTTAGCCTTGAGGCTGATCACCGCGAAGCGGCGCTTTGAAAACGATGCGAAATAAGCGAAATAAGCGAACTAAGTTACTTTTGGTTACCNNCGTGCTGAGGTTTCCTATCATAATTGGCCACTCTTACGGTTTCTAGTTTCCAACGAAAACAAGCGGTTCCATGGCGGGACGACCCGCCAGCGTGTGATGCATGCATCGTAGAGTCCGGGTGCACTCCACAAGATGTTTGGTCTGTGGGCGCCACGGTACATTGGAGACGCACGACGGCGACTTACCCTTGAGACAATTTCTTCAAGGGTAAGCGAGCTTAACCTGTTGCGGACAAGCGCTGATGCTTTCCCGGTGGTTGGCGGCAGATGCACGG
>PLZN01000244.1 GCA_003152195.1 Acidobacteriaceae bacterium | reverse complement strand
GTCTGAGCGATGGCCATGGCGGCTTCCCCGGCAGGATCGTCTTCAGGTGGAAGGAACTGCGCGGCCCAGGGAATGGCGGCGGGACCTTCCAGCGCGAGGACGCCGGAGTAGCAGGCGCCGAGGAGCTCAGGTTCGTCGGAGGCGAGCTCGGCACGAAGGCGGAGAAGGAGGGCGGCAGAGCCGGTGCCGACCTGCTCCACCGCGCGGACGGCGTTGACTCGGACGGAGAGTTCCTTGTCGGCCAAGAGTGGCGTGAGATGGGTGAGGACGCGATGGCTGTTGAGTTCGCGGCACTGGACGAGGGCGAGGGCGCATGTTCCGCGCAGTGTTCCGGCGGTGTCGGCAGATCCGCCCCAGACGGGTTCAAGTTGAATGTGGCGCATGCCGGCCAGGAACAATTCCGGCTCCTGATATTCGAACCCGGCGAGTGTCTTGGCGAGGGCGTTCTTGGCCCAGCACTGGGGATCGGACTTTGCCGAGTTTTCGAGGAAGCGCGGGAAGGCAGCAACGAGATCAGGCGTGAGGGTGGTCAGCTGGTGATGGAGGGTGATCGCGGCGGCCTTGGAGACGAGCAGGTTATTGCGAAGTTTAAGGGCCTTCACCAGCTCGGGCTCGGCGGCTTCGCGCGATACATCGCGAAGCGCTTCCAGGGCGGCGAGTTCGTTTTCGAAGGTGCGTTTTGCAGGCATGGGCCGGGAGAGTTAGGCAGAGCTTGTGGAAAGCGTACCTTGTCGATCCAGACTTGTTAAATCTTATCCGATCCCCAAAAAAGTGCGCGCCACGACTCGACATTTTCGAGCGTGGCGCTCTGGCGGCTGTTGACAGTCTCTTATCAATCTTCGATGGCCGGCTCGCTGATGCTGGGTCGTCCGGTTTCTATATGGCCGGCAAAACGTCGCAAATACACAGGCTCATCCACTGCGGTGACGGAGATGTCATACCAGCCTGAGCTGGCCGTCAGTAACCAGTGATCTTCCACACTTGCTCCGGACGCGACCGAGTAGATATGCGGGGCATTCTGGTCGTGGCTGTTTGTTACTTTCATGTTGCACGGCCCTGAACCCGGATTGGACAGAGAAAGCAATATATTTCCCTCCACCACATCGTAGCGCACCTTGACTTCAGGTTTCCCCTCGGAGCCTGCCCCATCTGTGTCACCTCGGAACTGGCAGAGATAACCGTTCGGTCCATGCACGGTGAGGTCATAGGCTCTCTGAGTGTCGGAGGTTAACCAATAATCGGAAAGCGTATCTCCCGCCGAGACCGTATAGCGCCGTGGGTTGTCGGCCGGCTTCTTGCCGTTGTACACGTAAAACGCCGCACCGGCCTTACCCGTATTTGCAAAGTCGATCCAGACTTTGTCAGTGATAGTTTCGTTTTCTTCGTCTCTTAGGCGGCAATGTGCAAACAGTTCATACGGCAAAGCCCGCGCCTTGCGAGTACCCGGCTCCTGGGTCGGCATCGATTGCGTAGGTGGAACCTGGTACGGCCGATGAAGAGAGGCTACAGGTTTTGGCACTTCGAAGCGGAGGACGCCGGGCTCGGAGGAAGCGGAAAAATCGAAGGCAGACGTCAGATCACCGCAGACAGCACGGCGCCATGCACTGATGTTCGGCTCGGGAATCTCAAACCGGGTCTCCAGAAACTGCAATACGGAGGTATGGTCGAAGACCTGCGAACACACCCATCCACCGTTGGTCCAAGGCGAGATAATCAGCATGGGCACCCGTGGTCCCAAGCCGATAGGTTGCCGTCCTCCTGCATCGGCGCCTGGAATCAGCGGGCGCATATCCCCGGGATACTTATCCAGATCGAGAATTTCATCCCCCAGGCTCTCCAGAAGGTCCTTCGACACCATGCCTTGTGCGTTAGCCTCGCTGGTCAACGGCGGCATCGGCGGCACAATGTGGTCGAACTGACCATCGTTCTCATCGTAGTTGAGGAACAAAACAGTTTTGCTCCAGGCCTCGGGGTTGGCGGTCAGCGCTTCGAGCACCAAATTGATATAGTGTGCGCCATCGCTGGGACTGGCCTCAGGATGTTCGCTGTACTTATATGGCGCCACGATCCACGAAACCTGGGGCAACCGGTTATGCACAATGTCCTCGCGGAACTCGACGAGTGTGTGGTTTGACACGCCCTTCGTGACCAGCGGGCTGGCAGGAGAGGCTCCTTCCTTCACCTGGTACTTGGCGAAAAACTCCAACGAGTTGTCGGTGTAATTGTCGCTTGGCGTGCCGGGTTCTCCTGAACCGCCCTGATAGAGTTTCCAGCTGATGCCATGGACTTCAAGCCGCTCTGGGTAGGTCGTCCAGGTATAGCCATTGGTGTGCGAGCGCTCACCCAAGCCGGGACCATTGGGCCTGTTTCCATAAACGTTCCTGGGATCGATAGTGCCCGACCATAGATAAATGCGATTGGGTCCGGTGTCGGCGTGGACCGAGCAGTGATAAGAGTCGCAAAGGGTGAAGGCGTCCGCCAGCGCATAGTGGAAACTGACGTCTTCGCGCTTCAAGTACCCCATCGTCAGCACGTCCTGCTTCTGGTTGACCCATTGGTTGTGTTGGCCGTGGTTCCAGGCCAGATGACCGCTGCTCCAACCGTGGTCGGTGCCGGGCGAATGCTCGGTCGTGGCCTGGGGATTGAGATAAAACGGAAGCACATGAGCCGCGTCCTGGCGTAAGCCTCTCGCCTTGTAGTGGCTGGTATGGATCGAGGCAGGCGGCTGATACCAGACGGGCTTGCCATTCGGCATAGTGACCGGCCGGGGATCGTTAAAGCCGCGTACGCCCCGGATGCTCCCAAAATAATGATCGAATGAACGGTTCTCCTGCATCAGGATCACCACATGTTGGACGTCTTTGATGGTGCCGGTAGCCGTGGTGGCGGGGATTGCGAGCGCTTTGCGAATGCTGGGCGGCAGCATCGCCATGCCGGCTGCGGCTCCTGCCGAGTTTGCAGCCATGCGTAGGAAGTCCCGTCTGCTTTTCATTCGTCTCATCAGAACCCCAGAGACTCTAGAGTAAGTCAAGCGCGAGACGTCGTGGATCAGATTTGCAGCTGCTTATTTCACAACACGATTGGATCGGACTTTGGCGGAGCGCGTTCCGGCCAGGTGTCGATGCGGCTGGATTTTTAACGATTTAACTCCATCCCTTTGTCGAGCGCGGGCCTACCGGTCCGCGCTTTTCTCTTGTGTTTGTCCCCCGCGAAAACTCGCGCGCAGGATCTCCCCTTGCCAAACTAGGAGAGCGTCTGATAGATTCCTAGTTTAACTAGGAGTCCAGCACATCGTGGGAAAAGCCGTAGATCTGCTCCCGGGCACACTTGACATGCTGATCCTCAAAGCAGTGTCCCTCAAACCGTTGCATGGATACGGCGTCTTGCTGCGCATCCGGCAGATCTCAGGCGAGGCGCTTGATATCCCCCAGGGATCCCTGTATCCGGCGCTCTACCGCTTGGAGCATCAAGCGCTCATCGTGGCCGAATGGGGTCAGAGCGAGAACAACCGCCGGGCAAAGTACTACAGCCTGACCACCGCAGGACGCCGCCGGCTGCGTGAAGAGACGGCTGGCTGGAACCGCCTGGCGTCTGCGATTGCTGCAGCCTTGAACACGACACCAGAGGAGGTGTGACATGTTTGAGCGTTTTCGTTCTCTGTTTCGTGTGCTCACTCGCCGGCGTGACTTCGAAGACGGTATGACCGAGGAACTGCGCTTCCACATCGATCAATACACGGAAGACCTGATGCAATCCGGCGTGTCCCAGGCGGAAGCGGCTCGTCGTGCGCGCATAGAGTTTGGCTGCCTAAACAGTATCCAGGGCGACTGCCGCGAGGCCCGTGGCCTTCAGTGGTTTGACGAGTTCCGTAGGGAGCTGCGTTACGCCGCCCGATGGTTGCGAAAGACGCCCGGATTCACACTGACTGCACTCTTGACGCTCGCCATCTGTCTCGGTGCGAATCTGACGATTTTTGCCGTAATCGATTCGGTCCTGCTTCGTCCGCTGCCGTTTCCCCAGGCCGGACGGCTGGTGACCATTTTCAATACTTATCCGAAAGCCGGCGTCGACCGCGATGGTTCCTCGATAACCAACTACTACGAACGCTGGGGGCGTATTCCCGCGTTCGCCTCGCTCGCGATCTATCGCTACGGCACGGCGATTATCGGTGAGACCGGTTCAACGGAACGCGAACAGATTACTCGCGTCTCTCCGGATTTTTTCTCTACCCTTGGCGCCGGTCCTGTGTTGGGACGCTCTTTCAAGGAGGAGGAGACCTCCTATGAAACCGACAGCGTCGTTGTGATCACTGACTCCTTTTGGCGGAACCGCTACAACAAAGACCCCCACATCATTGGAAAAAAGATTCGTGTGGACGGTCTTCCCACAACCGTAATAGGCATCTTGCCACCCGGCTTTCGCTTCCTCTCCTCCGAAGCACGCCTTTACTTTCCCTTGGCATCCAGCGCTGAGCAGCGCTCACCGTTGCAGCGGCATTCCGGAGGAAATGCCATCCAAATGATCGCCCGGCTTAACCCGGGCGCCAGCCTTGCGCAGGCACAGTCGCAGATCGACGCCCAGAATGCCACATTGGAAGTAGACGACCCTGAAGCCAAGATGATGGCCGATGCAGGCTTTCGTTCCCTGGTAGTGCCCCTGCATGCCGACCACGTCGCAGCCATCCGGCCTACTCTCTTATTGCTGCAAGCCGGCGTGTTGACTCTTCTCCTGATCGGCGTGGTCAACCTTGGCAATTTGCTTCTTATCCGTGCCGGTAGTCGAGCCAAGGAGTTGGCCGTCCGGCGGGCGTTGGGCGCGAGCCGGAGACACGTGATAAGCGAAGCGCTGGTTGAGACCAGCTTGCTGACTCTGGCCGGAGGACTGCTCGGGCTCGCGGCCGCCGCCGGGGGAATTCGCCTCTTAAGTGCGTTTGCTGCAGAACGCCTGCCGTTGGGAAGTCACATTGCATTCGACGCCCGCCTGGCATTGGTCGCGCTGCTCTCAGCGATGGTCCTAGGCGTGCTGCTCGCCGTCCCAATTGCCTGGTTCAATCTTCGCCGTCCTCTGGGAGATGCGCTTCAATCGGAGAGTCGAACCGGAACCAGCGGCCATGCCACGCAAACTCTGCGTCACAGCTTTGTCGTCTCCCAGACTGCCCTGTCCTTTATGCTGTTGGCGGGCTCCGGCCTGCTCGGGCTCAGTCTGCAGCGTGCCATGGAGGTTTCTCCCGGTTTCCGGCCCGGCAACATCCTCACCGGGAGAATTGCAGTTCCCTGGAAAAACTATCCCAATGGCGCCGCGCGCGTTGCGTTTACTGAGAAGTTGGTAGATAAAATCGGCCAGCTGCCAGGAGTGATCTCCGCCGGCGTCGTCACCAATGTGCCTCTCAGTGGAACCAGTGGCAAAAGCGCCGCCGCCATCAAAGGACGCGTTCTCGGGCCCGGCGAATCGCCCCGAGGTAACTATTCGTATGGGGTTGGAGGTGACTACTTCAAGGCCATGGGCTTCAGGTTGTTGGAGGGTAGATTTCTTACCGCTGACGATTCACGGCATGGCAAGCGAGTCTGTGTCGTCGACGAGGACTTCGCGCGGTACTACTGGCCCGGTGCCAGCGCTCTCGGCCATCAATTGTTCGAAGGGTCCGAACAAGAAACCGATGCTGAAGCCTTCACGATTGTCGGCGTTGTTGGCAGCGTGAAACAGACAGGTTTAACCGAAGAAGCAGCTCAAGGCGCAATTTACTATCCTTACGCTTTTCACAACGATGACATCTTCGTGGTCGCCCGCACCAGCTTGCCACCGGAATCGCTGGGTCTGACGCTGCAAGGCGCAGTTCGGCAAATAGACCCCGATTTACCGGTCAATGACATCCGTACCATGGAGACTCGGATCGCCGACAGCCTTGTCACTCGCCGTGCGCCCGCGCTGCTTGCTGTCCTCTTCTCTGCGATAGCCCTGCTGCTCACCGCCATCGGCAGCTATGGAGTGTTGAGTTACGCGGTCGATCAGCGCCGCCGCGAGATCGGCGTCCGCATGGCGTTGGGAGCGCAGCCAGGACAGATCCGCAACCAATTTTTGTCTCTCGCCTTACATCTGCTGGTTTACGGCGTGGCGCTTGGATCGATCGCAGCATGGGTGGCTGGTCGAGCTATGCAGACGATACTCTTCCACGTGCCGGCCTTTGACTTGACGATCCTCGCCGCAGCTGCCGGTGTCATGGGGTTGGTGACTGTCGTCGCTTGCCTGTTGCCCTCTCGCCGCGCCGCGCGAATATCCCCGGTTGAGGCTCTCCGCGAATCGTAGCGCATCCCTTCCTCCGTGCGCCTCTGCTGACAGCGGAGGCCCGTAAGAGCGATCAGCCTTGTTCCTCTTTCCGCTTCACAGACCATCAGATCCGGAACCAACCTACCCTTTGTCATCCCGACCGGAGCGAGGCGTAGTGGAGGGACCTGCAGTTTCCTGTTTCCGCATCACAAACCATCACGTCCGGATCCAACCTACCCTTTGTCATCCCGACCGGAGCGAGGCGTAGTGGAGGGACCTGCAGTTTCCTGTTTCCGCATCACAAACCATCAGATCCGGAACCAACCTAC
>PLZN01000402.1 GCA_003152195.1 Acidobacteriaceae bacterium | reverse complement strand
TGCGGTGGGGCTTCCTATACGACCCTAAACATCACCGTACAGGTTTCAGCGGCGCCGACCGTCAGCATAACCGCCAGTCCAGCTTCGATTTCCTCGGGAAGTTCGTCCACTTTGACCGTGATAGCGACGAAAGCCACGCAGGTGACGATCGCTGGAACGGATGGCAGCACGTACACCTTGCAGGCGAGCGGCGGAGCTCTTGTAGTCAGTCCGGCCGCTACGACAACGTACACTGCGAGCGCGGCCGGGGCCGAAGGCAAAACCTCTGCGGCCGCGACCGTGGCCGTGACATCCAACTCCGGCGGCGGCGGCGGCGTAGCGAACGTCTTGACGTGGCATTTTGACGCTCAGCGCAGCGGATTGAATCCGGACGAGAAATCGCTGTCTCCATCCAACGTAGCTCCCCAGACTTTCGGCAAGCTCTTTACCTACTTGGTGGATGGCTACGTGTATGCGCAGCCGCTACTGGTGTCGAACCTCACCATCAACGGTAGTGCGCACAACGTTCTGTACGCGGCGACGGAGAAGGACAGCGTGTACGCCTTCGATGCAGACAGTTACGGAACTGGCGCCCCGTTGTGGCATGTTTCTTTGCTGAAAGCTGGGGAAAGCCCATTGACCACAACCGAGATTAAGCCTTTTGCGGGCGTTACGTCGACGCCGGCGATCGATTTGTCGTCGAATACGATGTATGTGGTTTCGACACAAACTGGGAAGGGGGGCTCAACTTTCCGCCTGAATGCGCTAGACATCACCAGCGGGGCGCAAAAGTTCGGCGGCCCAGCGACGATTGAGGCTTCGGTTCCAGGAACTAATTCGGATTCAGTAAGCGGCGTGGATCATCTGAACACGTCGTGTATACAGCGGGCAGCTCTGTTACTGGCTAACAGTACGGTGTTCATTGGTTTCGGCAGCTGTCATAGTGGATGGTTGTTGGCCTATGACGCGCAGACCCTGGCCCAAACGGGCGTGTTCAACTCGAGTCCAAACCTGAACGGCGAGGGCCAGTTTGCCAGCGCGGGCGGCGTCTGGATGGGCGGGGGTGGCCCGGCTGCCGATGGCGCGGGGAATATATACATCACGACCGGAAACGGTCCGTGGGACGGGAAGACGGCTTGGAGCGATTCGGTGTTGAAGTTTAACTCGCGGCTTCAGTTGGAAGACTACTTCACGCCCTACACTTATCAATACATGGATTGCAACGATTCAGATTTGGCAGCGGGTGGGTTGCTGTTGATTCCAGGGACTGCTGAGGCCCTGGCGGGAGGAAAGTCGGGAAAGCTCTATCTGGTGAACACAACCAATCTTGGCAAAGAGCAAGCCAACGACGCGGGAGCGACGCAGACGTTATATTTTGAGTCCAAATTAAGCGCTCCGTACTCGTCAAGTTGCACCGACAGCTCGGGCGCCCATACTGCGGAAATCAGTTCCTACGAGATTTTTGGGACGGGTGCGTACTTCAATGGATCGGTGTATCTGGGAATACAACCGGCATCGACGAGTACGCCGGCTGGGATAGGACAGTTTAAATATTCCGGAGTACTGACGCCCGAAGCCTACACCACTCCCAGCGTCACGGAAAACGCCCGCGGCACGACACCCTTTATTTCGGCCAACGGAACGGCGAACGGAATCATGTGGATGATTGACCACGGACAACCACTGGGGAGTCCCGCGACACCGACCAAAGCGACGCTCCGCGCCTACAACGCGGAAAATCTGAAGGATGAGCTGTACAACAGCGGAACGAATTCCGGAGATGTGCCCGGGTACGGAATCAAATTCACCTCGCCGATTGTGGCCAACGGGAAAGTCTACATCTCGACCGGGCATAATCTGGTGACGGTGACAAATCCGCAGGGTGAACTCGATGTCTATGGCTTGAAGTAGAATTCACATCGACGTAGGTGTGGCACATAGAAATCTGCAGTTTTTTTCTCCAACCTACGAAGGCCAATCCGCTCTGAGCTCGTAAGAAATCCGGACTAGCGAGCCAACTCAGCGACGACACGGTCTGCCCGAAAGCGCTCCAAGGCGTCTTGATTCAGTTCTATGCCCAGGCCAGGGTTATGCGGCAACGGAATTTGTCCATCGACCAACTCCAGTTCGTCGGCGACCAATTCGCGGCGCAAGGCGGATTCAGAGAGAGCTGCCGGCAGAAATTCGATATATGGGCAGTGTGCATTGGCGAAGCAGAGGTGCGCCGATGCGGCGATGCCGATGCCGGTCTTCCAGCAATGAGGAACCACTAGCCGTCCCCGATCGGCAGCCATATCGCAGATGCGGCGTGCTTCGGTCAGACCTCCGACGCGGCCGATGTCCGGCTGCACAACGTCGAGCTTGGCGCGATCGAGCAGATCGAGAAACTCGAAGCGGGTGTTCTGTAGCTCTCCGGCGGCTATGCGGATCGGGGAATGGTCTTGCAGAAACGCATAACCATCCAGATCATCGGCCTGAAGCGGCGTCTCGACAAAGAAAATGTCATACGGTTCAAGCCGGTTGATTGTCCGTAACGCTTCCTTGGCGTTGGTCCAGCTATAGATGGCATCGACCATCAGGGTGAAGTCAGGACCAACAGCTTCGCGGCACGCCGCAGTTAGTTCGACGACGAGTTCGTCGCTGGCTTGAAGTCCCATGTGGCTGTAAGGACCCTTGATGCCTGCTTCAATCTTTGCGGCACGAAATCCAAGCCGCTTCGCTTCCTTGATTTTTGTGGTCAACGAACTTAAGTATGCCGCCGGCGTGCCGCCCACCGGCAATAGGGAAGCATATGCGGTGACATGGGTCTTTCGGGCTCCGCCCAGAATCTGCCAGCATGGCAGCCCGAGGATCTTGCCGCGAAGGTCCCACAGCGCCATATCGATGGCTCCAATCGCGCAGATGCCAAGCCCCCGGCGGCCGGTCATGATGCTGCCGGTGTAGAGCTTCTCCCAGATCGCTTCGACGTTCAGAGGGTCTTCTCCCAGCAGCATCTCTTTGAGGCCAAGGCCGAGGCTGTGGGTTCCGCGGGCGTGGATCATGGCCTCGGCGACCCAGGGATTGGTGTCTGTTTCGCCAATCCCGATAAGGCCTTCGTCCGTATGGATAATCACAACGATGTCATCCTGGGCCGAAGAACAGGCCGCCGAATCGTAGTCCGGGACGAGGAGAACGTGGGTCTCCACCTTGGTAATTTTCATTTTGCTCCTGCCTTACCGAAAAAACGGCGCGATCGCTACAATAGTGTCGAATCGCGAAAAAGTGTTTCAGTCATGGCGGCTTATTTTTCACACGGCTGTCTGGCTTACCTGCGGCGACAAGCGGCTGAGGGAAAGAAAGCCGATGGGCAATGACGTCTTGCCCTCCAGCAGCAGATCGGCCAAAGCCACCGCAATCAAAGGGGCGAATTTGAAACCGTGGCCAGAAAAGCCCGTGGCAAAGACCACGTTTCTGAACCGCGGGTGATGATCCACGATGAAGTCTTCATCCGGCGTCATGGTGTAGAGGCAGGTAGCCGAGCGCTGCAGGCGGGAACGGGCTTCTGAATATGCGCCCGCAAGCTTGGGCATGTATCTCGCAGCGATGGCGGAAATTGGGTCCAGGTCGGCCGGTCCAGGAGCCGAGACGGGGCTGTCAGCATGGGGAAGGTAGCTGCCGCCGATGTGCTCCGCCATCTTGACACCCAGGCCGGGCACGCTGGGGAACCCATAGATCGCATTCTCCGGGAAGGTGAAGACAGGTATGCGAGCGAAAAGCTCAGGAACCAGTGGATCGAACCACCCGATCACCTTGCGCTTCACGGCCAGCGGGAGGCGGAGGTCGTGCAGCAAGTTGCCCGTCCAGGCGCCGGCAGTGATGATCAGGCTGGCGGCAGTAACGGTCTGGTTCTGTAGATACACGCGGACATCGGTCGCCGATGCCTCCCATCCCTTGACGGGTTGATCGAAGAGGCACTCGACGCCAAGGGCGGCTGCGTATTCATGGCTGGAACGGATCGACGCGTCGACGTCGATCCAGCCTGCTTGCGCATCGAAGAGCCCGGCATAGTTTTCTGGAATTTCGAATGCAGGATAGCGGCGGTAGACCTCTCTGGCTGATAGCGTCTCCATGCTGAGCCGGTTGGTTGATGCGCTCTCTTCGATCTCCCGGATAAATGCCTGGTCTGAAGGTCCCATATAGAGCATGCCGATCCGGTGCAGCAATTGCGTGCCCAGTTGTTCGGCAGCCCGGTCCCACAGCTCGCCGGCGCGTTGCGCCAGCTGCACATAGCCGGTGCCTTCGGGATACGCGATGCGATAGACGCGCGTGCCGCCGGAATGGCTGCCGCGGCCGTGGGGAGGGGCAAACTGATCGAACCCTACGACGGAAAAGCCGCGCCTGCCCAGCTCGACGGCGGCGAAACTGCCCATGGTGCCCATCCCGATGATGGCGACGTCGTAGTGCCGGGTCATAGGAGCCGCTGCCCACTTGGTTGTGATCCCGGTCTCAAAAGCGGCCTCATCCGTTTCCTTTGAGGGCCACGGCAGGTGGAGCATTCGTGGAGATCAGGTTCGGGGAATTCAGATGTGCGGAGTCGAGAGGCAGAAGGGGAGTGCCCGAGGCCCGGCGCACGGTCAACATCACCACCACTCCGGCGACCAGCCAGGTGGCGGCCAGGATGGGTGCATAGCGAACCGGCGGTTCGGGTAAGGGCACCGCCGATTTATACGCGACCCAGATCAGGGAAAGCGTCGAAAGCAAGGGAAGAAGAAAGTGGAGCAAGAAGTTGAACTCTGCGCGCCGCTCACGCCGGTAATAGAAGAAGACGCCGACGTTGCCCGCGCAATAAATGAAGAGGAGGCCTAAGGTCATGGCGACGCCAAGCACGTAGTACTCCTGATCCGGGCCAATCCAGAAGCCAACGCCAAGGCCGATCGCGACGGTTATGAAAGTTTGCAGCAGGATGGCATTGCGCGGGGTCTGAAAACGGGGATGGACATAATCGAGCGTGGCCGGGAGGGATCGTGCTCTGCCCATGGCAAAGAAGACGCGGGTGGCGGCATTGTTGCCGGCAATGGCCACACCGAGAATGGAGTTGACCACGGCGAGCAGAACCACCACCCAGGCCGCACCCCAAAGCCGCTTTGCCAACAAAATGACCGGGGCCTCCGTCGAATCGGCGAAGGTGGCGATGTGGCTGTTGCCCCAGCCGGTTAGGATTGCCATGGAACAAACCACGAAGAAAATGCCGATGAGCGTCGTCGAGAGAAGGACGGCGCGAGGAAGTGTGCGCCGCGGATCGCGCGTCTCCTCTGCCAGAGGGGCGACCGCCTCAAAGCCGGTAAAAATCAGGATCGAGAAGACGATCGCGAGATAGAACCCTTTTTGTTTGAAGCTATGTAAGGAACCGAAGTCTTGCAGATGGATTCGTCCGTCGCCAGGATGCATAAAGCTGGTTATCGCCAGGCAGGCGACGATCAGGATTTCGATCGTGGTCAGCCAGATGACGACGGTGGCGGAGATTTCAATGCCCCGGTAAATAAGCACGGTGATAAGTGCCACCGCGGTCAGGAAGATCACATACCACGGACAGTTGATGCCGGCTTCGATCTTCACAATGTTGTGCAGCATGAAGCTGAGGAAAGCCAGGTTCACCGCGGCGGTCGGCGGTTCGTACAAAAAGAACATCCATGCCGCGAGGAAGCCGGCTTTAGGATTGAGAGCCCGGCTGACGTAGGTGTAATACCCGCCGGCGGAAGGCAGATGAAGCGCGAGTTGCACCAGGCAAACCGCGATCATCAACACGATGAAGAACGCCATGGCAAAGGCTAAAGGCGCGGCGATTCCAGCCATGGTGGTAATGAACTGCAACACGAACACCAAACCCACCGCAGGCGCGATGTGGGTGATGCTCTGCGCGAGCACGGATGCGAAGGAGAGAGCATCCGCCCGCAGGACCTGCGTCGGTTGTGGACAGGACTGTTTCATCGGAACCAGCGATGGAGTTTCCTGTGCTTATCATACCTGTCTGTTATTGCGTTCAAATGCCCTGCCTTGGATTGCCCGCGAGAGCCGCTGTCTCAACCGCACTTGCACGGTTTACGTTCGCGGAATCCAGAGGCAGGAGCGGCATGTTGGAGGCCCTGCGCACGGTCAACAGCACCACCAGGCCGGCAACCTAGCCACGTACCCACCAGGATAGGTGCGTAGCGCAGCGGCCGCTCTGGCAACGGCACCACGGAATGATAGGCCACCCATAACAGAGAAAGCGTGGAAAGCACGGGAAAGAGAAAGTGGAGCAGGGGGCTGAACTCGGAGCACCGCTCGTGCCGGTAAAGGAAGAAGACACCGATGTTGCCTGCGGAATAGATGAAGATCCGGGTTAAGGTCATGGTGACGCCGAGGAAGTAGTACTCCTGATCCGGGCCGATCCAGAAGCCAATGGCAATGCCGATGGTGAGAGTAATGAAAGTCTGCAGCAGGATGGCATTGACCGGGGTTCGAAAACGGGGATGGATGTACTCGAGCGCGGCAGGAAGGGATCGCGCTCTGCCCATGGCATAGAAGACGCGGATAGCGGCATTGGTGCCGGAGATCGCCGCGCCGAGGATGGAGTTGATGACGGCAACCAGAACAAATATCCAGGCCGCGCCCCAAAGCCGTTTTGCCAGCAAGATGACTGGGTTCTCAGCCGACTGGGCGAAGGTGTCGATGTGGCTGTTGCCCCAGCCCGTGAGTATGGCCACGGAAGTGAAGACGAAGAAAGCGCCCATGAGGGCAATCGAGAGAAGGATGGCGCGGGGGATCGCGCGTTTCCTCCGCCAAAGGGGCAACCGCCTCAAAGCCGGTAAAGGTGAAGATGGAGAAGACGATCGCGAGATAGAGCCCTTTTTTACTGAAGTCGTGCACCGAGACGAAGTCCTGCAGATGGAGCCGTCCATCGCCCGGATGCATCAGGCTCGCGATCGCCAGGACGATGACGATCAGGACTTCGATGACGGTTAGCCAGGTAACGAACGCGGCGGAGATTTCGATGCCCCGGTAAATGAGCAGCGTGATGAGCAGCGCCAGGATGACGTAGAACACATACCATGGACAGTTGACGTGGGCTTCGATCCTCAAGGTCGTCTGCAGCAGAAAGCCCATGTACGCCAGGTTCACCGCGGCGGTGAGCGGATCGTACAAAAAGAACATCCACGCCGCGAGGAAGCCGGCCTTGGGGTTCAGAGAGCGGCTGACGTAGGTGTAGTATCCGCCGGCCGAAGGCAGATGAAGCGCCAGTTGCGCCAGGCAAACTCCCAGCATCAGCACGATGAGGAATGCGATCCCGTAGGCCAACGGAGAGGCGATTCCAGCCATCGTGGTAACGAACTGCACGGTGACCACCAGGGGCCCATCGCGGGCGCGATGTGCGTGATGCCCTGGGTAAGCACCGATGTGAAGGAGAGGGCGTTGCTCGCAGGCCTGGCACGCTGTCGGCCTGTGGAGAGGGCGGCTTCATGGGAACCTGAGAGACACAGCGGCGCAATGGCTATCCAGCCATGCTGCCGGTTTTCGTGAAACCCCTCTAAGGAGACTGGTGTGTATATTGTAAGGGCAGTAACCGAGTTATCAGAGCAGACTGGTTGACAGGATAAGGGAGAACTTCATGCTGGAACGCTTGCAAGTGGCAGGTGCACCAAAGGCACAGGGGCCTTATTCAAGCGCGGTGCGCGCAGGAGACTTCGTGTTTGTTTCCGGTCAAGGTCCGGTCGATGCCGCCTCCGGCAAGATGCAGGCCGAGGCCAGCGTGCAGGAACAAACCAGGCTCGTACTGCACAATGTGCGGACGATTCTGCGGGCCTGCGGGGCCGACCTGGAAGATGTCGTGAAGTGTTCCGTATTCCTGAGCGATGCGAAAGACTTTAGCGCGATGAATGAGGCGTACGCGGAAGTCTTCGGCTCGCACAAGCCCACCCGCACAACGGTCGCGGCCGGGATGGTAGCCGAGGGCATGAAGGTGGAGATCGATTGTGTGGCCTACCGGCCCCTCCCGGCTTAGAGACGGGGCCCGAGGCATAGCCGAGTTTCCGTTGCGGCCTAAAAGAAACCGCAGGTCCCTCCACTACGCTACCCCGGATTTCCTGNNGGTTGCGTTGGCGAACTTCATGCGGCTTTCTCTAAGGAAAGCCGCACTCGCGGTCATCGCCAGTGCCGCGTAGTAGGAAATCCGGGTAGCGCAGTGGAGGGACCTGCGGTTTCTTTTCTACACCTTTAGATCGGCCCTATTAGGTTCTACTACACCGGTCCAGGAGCATGAAAGACCTATGGCATCATCAGAAAGTAGCGGGCGGCTTATCGTGATTACCGGTGGGGGCGACGGTATCGGCCGTGCGACCGCTCTGCTTTGCGCAAGACGCGGTGATCGCATTGCCATTCTGGACAAGAATGGCGACAGCGCAAAACAGACGGCTGATGCGGCACTTGTCGAAGGCGCGGGGGGAGCGTTGGGATTAGCTTGCGATGTCACCGACGAAGAGCAGGTGGCGCAATCCTTCGCACTTATCCATGAACGGTTCGGTGCTCCTTACGGCATCTTCGCGAATGCGGGGATCGATGTGGGTGGACTAATCCATGAGATGCCGCTCGAACGTTGGAAACATATTCTGGATACCAACCTGACCGGCATTTTCCTGGCATGTAAGCATGGTCTGCGGCAGATGCTGGAGGCGCAGGTCTCCGGTTCGATTGTCTGTACTTCTTCACCCGCCGGCTTTGTCGCCCTGGCCGCCGGCAGCTGCGGCGCTTATAGCGCATCCAAGGGAGCTATATCCTCTCTGGTTCGTTGCATGGCCATCGATTACGCGAAATTCGGCATACGCGTCAATGCGGTTGCTCCCGGACCAACGGAGACCAGATTAGGTTGGAACAACGTTCCTGCCGAGGAGGTGGAAACCATGCGCGCCCAGCTTTGCCGGGAGATCCCATTGGGGCGGCTGGCGCAACCGGAGGATCAGGCCCGGATCGTGGTCTGGCTTCTCTCCGATGAAACCGCCTATATGACTGGTTCGCACGTAATCTGCGACGGGGGAATCCTGGCCAAGTCGTCCATCAGCGTGTGATTCTGAGCGACAGGTTAGACGCCCGCGTTGGCCGTATCGAGGGCTGCGCGTTCCACTTCTGCGGCGCGCTTCAAGGCAGCTACGATCAGCGTTTCGGAATGAGTAATATGGTCGATCATGGCTTTTCTCGACATTTCCGGGTCGCGCTGCTTGATCACGTGAAATAGGTCCTGATGAGCTTTCAATTCTTCGCGCTTGAACTCAGCCAGATTCTCAGCGCTGGTCTCCAGCAGCTTCCCCGCCTGGGCCATCAACTGAGTGAATGAGCGAAGCAGTTTGGCGAGCACGGCGTTGTGACTTGCCTCTGCCAATACGCAATGAAATTCCGTGGCGGCGACGGCAATGCTTTCGTTCTTCTGAATGGATCGGTCGATCGCAATCAGAACGTCTTCCATCTTCCAGTAATCCTCGGGGAGCGCTCGCTCCGTTGCCAGGGCAGCAATGCCGGATTCCACCATCTTGCGGGCCTCGATTACATGCATCACGGATTCTTTTTCAAGGAGAATCGCCAACACATCGGCGTGAATGATGTACTCCGACGACACGCTCTTTACGAAACACCCTAAACCAGGCTTGATTTCGATGAGGTTCAGCACTGCCAGCATCTGCAGAGCTTCGCGAACACCGGTGCGGCTAACCCCAAAGTACTCTACTAATTCATTCTGCGAAGGTAGTTTGCTGCCCGCTTTGAATGTGCCATCCTTCAACCAGCCAATCAGCTGATCGAGCGTCTGGGTGGACAGGCTTTCACGGGGCGCCGCCGGAACATTGGTATTGGGGTATCCATGTGCCAAGAGATGTAGCCTCGTTTGGGATCAGCGTATCATATCGCTACAACGTCTTTGCAGTAACGATGTCGGATTCTTATTGCGGCGAGCGCGTTTGGGGGGCAGTTCGGTGCGCACTTAGAGCAGAAATGCTCTAGCGTTTCAGCAGGGCGACGCCACAGCAGACGAATACCGCCGCCAGCCAGCGCCGGCGATCGACATTCTCATGCAGCACCCACTTCGCCACCACGGCGTTGCTGACGAAGGTGAGGGAACCCGCGGCAGGAGCGATGAGGCTCACATCCGCGTGGCTTAAGGAAAAGAGCAGGGAGAAGAAGCTGAGGGCCATGCAGGCGGCCCCGGCCAGGAAGCGACCCTCGCTGATCACGGCCCAGATCGCGCCTTGCAAGCCCCGCTCCGCCATGATCCGATCCAGATCCCCAACCCCACGCATCGCGGAGGCGACGAACACATCGCCCGCTGTGGCCGTCAACACGACGGCGCCGATCATGGCTGCAATAGCCGGTCCGGAAGCCAGATTCATGGGGCTTCCCGGACCGGGGCCGTAAACCCTGGATCGCCGCAATTGCGCGGAGTGTAGGCGGGACCCTGAGTTACGAAACCCACTCCAGCGGTGATCAGCGCGACGCCCAACCAGCGCGCGGCCGAGATCTGCTCGTGCAGCCAGAATTTGGAGAGGAAAGCGACCCCGGCATAGGCCAGCGAAGTGGCGGGCAGCACGAAGGTCAGATCAGCCCAGGAGAGCGCCGTCAGATAGGAGGCAAAGAAGACCAGCAGCAGCAAGATCCCGCCCGACACCCATGGCGTCCGCAGGGCGGACAGAAGCGCACCTGGATGAGACAAGGATATCGGCCCCAGCCGCTTCATCCCGATAGCCAGTGAAATGTCGCCGAACGCTGAGGCGAGCGTCACCAAGCCAAGAATCAAATACTTCCGCAGAGTCATGATGAGCTATCGGCTCATGCTCCCGCGTTCACCGCAGGGCCTGGCGTTTTGCCAGCCTTCTGCTTACCGTCCGCCACCACCTTGTTGCGCGCGGCGCGGAGCTTGAGGAAGGACTTAGACTCGACATAGAGCCGCTTGACGTCTCGATTGACGATGGCCTTGCTCACGATGCGCCACGCAGCCTTGGGACGGAAGTAATACTCATCGTAGAAGCGGTGCACCATTTCGAGCACGTAGTCCTTGGGCAATCCTGGATATTCGATGTGTGCCA
>PLZN01000054.1:2971-3505 GCA_003152195.1 Acidobacteriaceae bacterium | reverse complement strand
CAGTGGAACGGTTCCCATTTCGCGCAGGTACATGCGAACGGGATCATTGGTTTTTTCGAGTGTGCCCGGTGTCAGGTCGAGTTCGACATCCTCGCCCTCTTCGCCCTCGCTCTCGAACTTATCCGCGCCAAACTTAGGGCCGCCTTCGAGCACGTCAATGCCCTGGGTCCCGATAGTGGTCAGCAGATCGTCGAGATCGTCCGGTGAATGCAGGTCGCCGGGAATAAGGTCATTGACCTCGTTGTAGGTCAAATAGCCTTTTTCCTTACCTGCATCAATCAATTTCTGAATGTCTTCTTCGTACTTGTCTTCAATAGCCAAGCAAATCCTATCCCGTGCATAATTTTTTGGATCGATCCATGCTCAGAGAGGACAGGGTGTGCCGTGCGGGCCGCTGTGGGCATATTCCAGGACGGTGGATAAAACCGTTTGGACAAGTAGACACACGTCCTTCAAAGAGTTATAGAATATCATGGAATGGAGTGCGCGCTGCGCGCTTTCCCTGCCCCTCAAACCACCGCCGTTACTCCCGCC
>PLZN01000054.1:0-2886 GCA_003152195.1 Acidobacteriaceae bacterium | reverse complement strand
AAGACGGCCAGCTGGGCCAAGTCGCCGCGCCGCTCCGCCTCGGCGATGTCGGCCCGCACCCGGCGCTGCAAGGCCTCCAGGCGACGATACTTCAGCGACTCCAGCGCGGCCTCCACCTGCTCCACCTCGACGGCGTCGGACTCGCGCAGCAATACCTGCGCCAGCAGCGACCGCTGGCCGGCATCCTGCACTGCGGCCAGCGGCTCCAGGGGCCCCCGATCACGCAAAACCGCGAGCATTGTGGTCACGCCAAGACCTTCGAATGACTCCGGCTGCTTGCGCAAGGCCTCGGAAACAAGCAGGAAAACGCGGCTTCCGGGCTGGGAAGCGACTGCCCGCAACAGCAATCTCTCGGCTTCGTTCATGCTCTCCATGCTGGATGGGCGGACCTGGTCACGGCGGGTGCGTGCCGCCTGCCGAAGTTCTTCCCTGACCAGCGCTGAGTCGACGCCCAGCTTCTGCGCGGCGTCGGCGGCAAACTCGTCCCGCACGATGCGATTGGGCATGCGCCGGATGTGCGGCAGCAGGTAGTTGAGGGCTTTGCTCTTGCCCTCGGCCGTCCGGGACGGGAAAAGCTGCATCGCCCGGTCAATCAGGTAGTCCGAGTGGCGCTTGGCAGCTTTGACGGCGGCCACGTAGTCCTTGATGCCGCGCTCGCGAATAAAGCGGTCGGGATCGAGCCCTCCGTCGAGGGTAACTACCCTGACCTCAAAATCCTCTTCGGTGAGCAGGGCAATCGACTTCTCCGCGGCGTTTGCGCCGGCGGCGTCCGGGTCGAAATTGACGAAGAGACGCTTGGTGTAGCGGCTGAGCAANNTGCCGGATTGCCTGCCGCGCCTTGTCGAGATTGAACAGCACCTGCCCCTTGGAATAGAGCGGGGTCTCGGGCGAGTTCATATACTTCGGCCCGGATTTTTCCTCGCTGTCGAGCGCCCTCGCCGTAAAAGCAATCACTCGCCCTGATTCGTTGTGGATGGGAAAGGTGATCCGCTTGCGAAAACGCGCGTACAGGGGCCCCAGAGAGCCATCCTGCTGCTCCTTGGAGGAGAACAGGCCCGAGAGGCGCAGTAAATCGGGAGAGGCCGTTCCCTGCAGGCGATCGCGCAGCGCATTGAACGATTCCGGAGCATAGCCAATGCGGAACTTCGCGATGGCCTCCGCCGTCAAACCGCGGCCGGTGAGATACTCCCGCGCCCGGGCGCCCTCCGCCGAGCGCAATTGCGCTTCAAACCAGGCCGTCGCCAACTCGTGCAATTCGAGCAGCTTGCCGCGTTGCCGGTTCTCCTCCGCCTCCTCCGGTGAGGAAAATTCCCGTTTGGGCAGGGCGATGCCGCACTTTTGGGCCACGATCTTGATTGCTTCCGTAAAGCCGACGTTCTCAATCTTCTGCACGAACGAGAAGACATCGCCCGACGCGCCGCAGCCAAAACAATGGTAGAACTGGCGTACCGCGTGCACGGAGAAGGACGCCGTTTTTTCCCCGTGAAACGGACAAAGACCAGCGTAATTCTGCGCCCCGGATTTCTTCAGCGTGATGTAATCGCCGATAATCCGAACAATATCCGCCTGCTGCTTTACGAGTTGGGCGAAGTCTGTGGACACAGGGGCCAGTTTCATTGTCGTCTATTGAGGGCACTGGAAAATCACCCCCTTGTGTGGAAGATCCGCAGCAGCTCCTGCGGCTGTTTCCCCTGCTCCCGCAGCCCGCGCAGGCTCAGCGCGTCATGCCGTTTGGCGAGCCGCTGCCCCTGCTCATCGCGCAGCAAATCGCAGTGATACCAAGCCGGTGATTGAACGCCAAGCGCCCGCGCCAGCAGGATCTGGCGTGCGGTCGACTTCAGCAGATCGGCGCCGCGAACGACCTCGGTGATGCGCATCGCCGCATCATCGACCACCACGGCAAGCTGATAGGAGGGGAGATCATCCCGGCGCCATACCAAGAAGTCGCCAAAGTCCCGCCCAGCCACAAACCGCTGGGGACCGAAATGCCCATCCTCGAACTCGATTGCCTCTCCCTCGGGGACGCGAAAACGCCAGTGGACGCCGGCCTGCGTATCGACCCCACCGGTTTGAGCCGTGGCCGGGCGGCAGATTCCGGGATAGATCCCTTCGTCGTCGTGCGGGGCCTGCATGGCCAGCGCCAGGTCCTTGCGCGAGCAGTGGCAGGGGTAGAGCCAGCCCGCGGCAAGCAGCCGGTTCCACGCCTCACGATAGACAGCGTGGCGCTCGCTTTGCCTGTATGGTCCGAAGGGACCGCCCACATCCGGTCCCTCCTGCCAGCACAAGCCCAGCCAGCGTAAGTCTTCGAGCATGGCTTGGCGGAAATGCGGCTGCGAACGATCGGGATCAAGGTCTTCGTCGCGCAGGATCAGCGTGCCTCCGGCCGCAACGGCCCGCTGCTGCGCGATCCAGAAAGTTCGCGCGTGGCCCAGGTGCAGGAAACCGGTGGGAGACGGCGCCAGCCGGCCCCGATACGTGCTGGAAGCGAGACTCAAAACAGATCCGGAATACTGGAGAAGGCAATGCGCGTGGGCGCCGCCGCACCCGCCAGCAACATGCTCGCGAAGCACAGAGTGTTGGTCCCGTATTTGTAGTTCATCTGATCCATGGTGCTGGCCAGCCGCGTCCGCTTTCCCTCCTCTTCGAGGCCGGAGAAGAGGCTGAGCGTATGCAAATGGTCGGGGACCAGGTTGCCCAGGGAAACCCCCACGAAAAACGGCTTCTGGTGCGACTGGCCGTCTGGCCGTTGACTCCACAGGCGCTGCAGTCCCTCCAGGAGCGTCTGGTTGTCCTGGCACTCGAGGAGCGGGGCGCTTTGCGTCCACGGCTGTTGATGAATGCCGGAAGAATGTTTGGAAGACGCGGCCGCGCTAGCCACCGAGAAAC
>PLZN01000020.1 GCA_003152195.1 Acidobacteriaceae bacterium | reverse complement strand
GAAGGCCCTGTTCCAGGCTGTGTGTATCCTGGTGGCCGAGATCTCTGATCGCCTTCGAGACGTCGACTAGTTTATGGCGCGTGGTCAGGACCTCCGCATCCCGCCACCGGACCAGTGCTGGCGACGCGCCCGTCACCTTGAGCACCAGGTCGGAGAGTTCTTCAATTGTGTGGTAATGGCTTCCCGCGATATTGTAAGTTTCTCCGGGCCTGAAATTGTCAGCGATGTTCGCCAGGGTACGGACTGTATCCGGCAAAAACGTAGACGTGCGTGAGTGGCCTCGAAATACCGTCCAGGGCAGCCCGTTCAGCGCGCAATAGAGAAAGCGGCAGTTCACGGAACGATACGGGCTGTAGTATTCCCCCGGCCCAAATGTATTGAATAGCCGAACCACCACGGACTCCGTGCCATACCGCAGGGTCGAATTGCGTACTTGCATCTCGTTAACCCATTTGGTCATGGCATAGTCATTCAACTGCTTGATCTCGTGGTCCTCCATGGCCGTCTCCACCATCAACCCAGGCCAATCGCCATACACCTCCGAAGAGGAAAAGTGGATCAAGCGGAACTTAAGACGTTCTTGCAGACGAATGAGGTTCTTCGTGCCAACCGCATTTGTGTGCCACAGTGTCTCGTAGAAGTCTTCTCCGTTCCAGCGGCCAAACTCGGCGGCGCAATGATACACATAGTCAAAGGGCCCGAGGCAATCCATGACGCGCTCGAGCTGCCGGAACTCTCCCACATCGCAGCGGGCATAGAGCGGCGTGCTTAGGTCGATGCAAACCGAGAATCCGACCTCATCTGGTTGATGCGCAATGTCGCACGAGATTACGTAGTGCCCCCGTGTCCGGAGATCGGCGACCAGCCCCGCTCCGACGGTGCCCAAACCTCCAGTCACTAGTATTCGCATCTTCTTACTCCGTGGGATCCAGACTCTGTGGATGGCGGGATCGAATAACCGCTCAATCTCCCCAGTGCGCTTTTCCAGTAAAAAAGGGCTTTGTTCGGCTCAGCCAGGAGAAGTGATCTGATCGCTCCTCCGAGCGCCCGCAACACGTGATAGATCAAAGTGCGCGGTGAATAGCCATGCATACGCAGAAGGTATCCAAAGCCCATTCCGTAACCAAAGGCGCGGGAACCCGTCACTGCTCCCGGACCTTTGTGCGGATGGTAGACATAGAGTTGCTTTTCAAACCATCNNAAGAAGCGCTCGCGCATGCGCGCAGAACCGAGTCGCGATCAATTACCAGAGAGTTCCGTGGCCACCGTGATGCAACTTCACGGCCGCTTCCATCTTGGGCGGTGCAACAGAAGAAATCATAGGTCTGGTGTCGATCAAACCACTCCTTGACCTGGAACAAAAGATCGTCCGGATACCAGCAATCGTCGTCTGGAAATCCGACGATACACCCGGACGCCAGAGTGATTCCCAAATTGCGCGCCCGCGATAGGCCTCTTGGTGAGCGAATATGAACGCACCGCAGGGAAGGTTTCCAGTCCTCGATCAATTTCTTTACCCGATCGTCTGGATTCTGGTCCACGATGATGAGCTCGACGCTCTTCAAGCTCTGACTGGCAATCGATGAAAGCAAGCGCTCGAGTTCCTGCGCACGTCCTATCGTTCCTACGATGAGCGAGATCGCGATCTTTTCGCCGTTGGGGTCATTCATAGGCGACACCTATCGGATTCGGTAATTCGGCTACAGTGGATCGCTGCGTACAAAGCGCAGCAATTGCGAGAAAGACTGCTTCATGCTTCCAGTTCGCCTGGAAGCTATCGGCAAGAATAAGACCCAAAACCAAGCCGAGACCCAGCACGCCATGTACTTCCCAGGCGCGAGCCATGACGCATGCGAGAAGGGCGGCCCATGCAGCGAGCCCGATCGCCCCCCACTCCACCAGAAGCTCCACCTCGGATGTCTGCATATTGACCGTGTCTGCGAAGAATCCGGTCTCGCTCGCATACTCGCCATAGCGTCCCGGACCTATACCCAGGAGTGTTGCTGCAGGCTCAGCCTGGAGCAGAGATAGCCCATAGTGAAGGTGAAAGCTTCTCTCGCCAACGCTACTTCCGTTGATCCTGGTCACGATGCCGGTTGTCGAGGAAACACCTTTCTCCGAGATCGATTGAAACTCAAATGCGAAAATCGCGACGGTTGCGGCAATTGCCAACGGCCACACAATCCCGGGACGCTTTTTCCCCAGATTTGGCAGCGAAGAGAACAGACCCACGGTCCCGGCAAGCAGCACCTGATCGGCTAGAGAAAGCAACATTCCCAACACCGCGAATGTGATGCCGCAGGCGGTCCACTTGGGGTGGCGTCCATCTTCACGAGTGAAGGACAAGACGATGAGCATCGAAAACATGAAAAGACCGAAGGGCGGAGCCTCAAAAAATAATCCCCCCATGCGAGGTATGGGGAAGCCGTTGAACCAGATCGTTTGCCGAATAAAATAGGCGCGTGTGTATGAAATCACAGGGCCCGGTGCGGGCGCAGCTCCCAGGGCAACCAGGTACAAATAAACTCCGGCGCCTAAGCCAAAGGTCACGGCGAAAATGGAACAGCGCAGGATTACACGCGGCCTATATATCAGAAACCAACAGCTCACCAGGAACCAAGAGAGGTTGAGCCACAATCTAATTGGTTCGCGCAGAGCGGCATAGAGAGACGAGGGTGGCCGGAGGAGCACCCCGGAGATCGCGCAAACAAGGCTTACGAGAAAGAGAACTGCGGTCCCGGCCGCAACCAGCCGCAAATCTCCTGTCAAAAAGTCTCCCCAATGTGGAACAAGCACCAGCAGCGCTGCCAGGGCCAACAGGAGGGTAGGGTCAATCCACGTAGTGCCGGTCAGGCCCAAAAGAAATTTGGACGCTACGCTGATCGGGATCGCGGCAATGGCGATCGAATAGAGCAAGGTGGCAATGCGCACGCTCACTCCTGGGCACTCCCTTCGCTGCTCTGCATAAGGCCGCCGTGCCGCGCCAGCACACTTTTCAAGATGGCGAGCTGCTCGGCATTCTGCGGTTCGACACGAGCTCTAGCCCACGCGTCCTTAGTCAGCGCGAGGCCGATCACAAACACTGCGGAGAAAAGGCCCGAGAGAAGCACCAGCAGGGTGCGAGGAGGCCACGTCTTCTTGTCGAGAGGGACGGCCCAATCCACTACCTGAAGCAGCGGCGGAGCTTTGGCCTCAT
>PLZN01000513.1 GCA_003152195.1 Acidobacteriaceae bacterium | reverse complement strand
GACGGAGTCAGTCCGTAACGACAGCAGATATCAAGCCGCGTTGGACGCCGAAACGCCTCATCGTTCGTGGAACTCCTCCGGTCCGCAGTCAAAGATTTGAGCTCGTTTCCGGAATCCTCCAGCATGAGTCATCAGCGAGCGTCAATCTAGAACTTCTAATGCGACAATCGTAAATCCGCGCCAACGCCGCGGTTTATGCTGGACTGCTTTCCTGGATATAGCCGGCATGATCAATCTTTGAAATATCGGAACCGGGGATCTCAATAACGTCTCCAGAAAGCATCTCGATTCTGAACCTACTCTGAGAGACGGACGATTTGATGTCGTCCAGGTTGACGGCATTAGACATACCTTCGATTTTGCCTGGGACACTCCGGAATTGCTCACGCTTTATCCACACCTTGCTTCCGATCAACTCCTCAACTTTCATGTCGATCTCCAGTTTGTGTCATGCCGCATCCATGCCCGGCATCTCGACGCCGGATGCGAGCGGCTTTCAACCGGGCTGCGGTCAGCGCCTCGAGCGGAGAGGTGAAGACGGTTGCCGAGAAGCCATGCATTTTCAGTATGGCGATAAGAGTGGAAGCGATGACCATGTGTTCATCGTCGACAACCAAAAGGTGCGGAGCTGAGCTAGAAGGACCCATATTTCCTCTTTCGCGTACCCTTTCGGTAGCAGAAGCGCCAGTATCAGGGGGAGCCTACGCTCGCGTTTTCGAATAATCTCAGGCGGTAGCGCTAACCGAGGGTATGTAAGGAAGTGTCTTCCTCGCCCTGCCCCGAAGACTGGTCAATATTGCACAGGCATCGAGTTGATAACGTTTCTTCTCCCCAGTTGATTTTGCCGGAGAGTGCCTTTCTTGTTGACGAGACAACATGTGAGAAGGCCGGCGGCGCAATTGTGTAAGTAACAGCGACAGATACACCTGCAAAACAGATTTTATGTTGCCGGCCTGCCGAATGGTTATTCTGTATACTGGACAAGTCCTCTCTAACATTGGTCTGGATCTGGAGATTGAGGGGCGCCACATCCGGCTCGAGGGTGTCGAGCTGTCCGTGGATCGTGACTCCAGGCCTACCCGATTTGTCTGGGCCTCTGACTGAACCGGCTTACTCTGCCTTACCTGCCCTTGTGGCTTGATGTCATTGGTCATTTTTGCCGAGAAGGCCGGCGGTTGCTGCCACTCGTCCGCATAACCGACAACATGACGCGCCGTAGCAATCCCAAGAAACGCCTTATCTCGTTGGTAAAGACAAAGAAAGCCTGTGCCATGCCCTGCCGGCGCTCAATCTTAACGCCAGAAGGTGCGACTCTTTCGACGATTGCATTCCAGTTCATTCGCCGAGCGGCTACACTTATCGTGAAACCGCTCTAATGGGAGTCTCGTGGAATTGGCGCGCCACTGCATCCCACCAGGAAGTCGAGGTCAGCTCCCTCATGTGCCTGAAGCACATGGCCGAAATACAATTTGGAGTTTCGAGGATCCGCCAAAATCAGCTTCAAATTCGATGACGGGCAAATCGTCCACCAGAAATGGTTTCGTTCAGATGACCGTTATGTTGCCTTCAGCCGCTCCCCGGCTGCATTTCTGGCAAAGCTGAAGGCTTCTCACCTCAGTCAGCTTTGTTTTCATCGGACTTGCCTCAACAAATTCTCTAGACAGAGGACCCCTGACATTGCGCCAGGGGCTTCCTTTTTGCAGCCGGTCTAGTGGTTGCTAGCTTCCAACAGCAATTTCAAGTTCGATCCGGCGCGCCGGTAGCAGCCAAGTATTGGCATGATTGACTACGCACGTGTGGAGCGGGGCGTCCTATCAGCCAGCAATACTTACGCTTGCGTTGCAGACGATACGAATAGCTCACAAGGCGAGTGACTGCGTGCTCTTGCAAAGAAGCGGCTGGAATTAGCGGAGAACAGAAGCGGCCTGAGGCCAACCGCCAGGCCTAAACGTTGCTCTGTTGCGTTGACTAAGTGCATCGAACTGAACAAGCGCATTGGGCACCAAAGACGCAGGAACTCCACAAGAACATCCTTAAACACTTGGAACCGTTCTTCAGCAAGATGCTGCTGTCGCAAGTCACTGCTGACCACACAGCGATAACAAGAATATTCGCCAAGCTACCGGTGCATCCAACCGCACAATCAACATTGAAATTGGCTTGCTACGACTGGCGCTGAAGCGTGCAAGATTGTGGGCATCAATTGCCGACGATGTGAAGATGCTGCCCGTGCGAAAGGATGTTGGGCGCACGCTCTCGCCAGACGAACAGATGCGCTTGCTTGCTGCCTGCAAAGCCATTGCCGGCCGGCCGCTCTACACAGCCGTTCTGGTGAGTCTCCACACAGGGCCTTAGAAACCGCGAATTGAGGCTTCTACGCCGGCGTCGGATCGACCTGGTTGGCCCTGAACTGTCAGTGGGCAAGAGCAAGACTGAAGCTGCCTCCGGTCGTGTCGTGCCGCTCTCACAAGCTGCGTTGCAAGTGCTCCAGGTGCTCAGTTCCCTTCTGCGCTGCCTGCCCACTACGTCTTCCCGAGCGAGCGCTATCACCTGCAAGGCCCTCCAGGCGTCTATGGCGGCAAAGCCGAGGTCTACGCAACTGACCCAGACAAGCCGGTCAGGAGTTTCGCATCAGCCTGGCGCACAGCTAAGAAGATTGCAGGCGTCTCTCGCCGCCGGCATGACATGAGGCACAGTGCTATTTCGGGGATGGCTGAAGGCGGGGCGATGGACGCCACGCTGACGGCTATTGCCGGTCCGCACAAAGGCGAAACACGCTGCTGTGGCAGTTTCTGATTTACCCCTACCAGAATCCACCACCGTCAATTAGGGCGAAGATAAAGCGAATGATAGTCCATGTAAGTTATTGATTTAGTTGGTGGCAGTGAGGGACTCGAACCCCCGACATCCTGCTTGTAAGNNCTAACCAACTGAGCTAACCGCCCAACCCGGATCGATGGCAGCACGCTGCGCCGGGTAGGTTTTCCTAAGATGATCGGCGGTCGGCGGCTTTGCGCCGGCGCCAACTGCGAACTCAGCTTCGGGATTTGCCGCGTAGTATTTTGCCTCCCGCTCTCGGGGGCAGTTTCACAGTCGGGGGTAGACTGCGGCGAAAGAGGCTTTTCGTGGTTTTCGCTAAAGAAAACCACACATCGCGATCTTTACGCGGACACACTAACCGTGGACCGCTCTAGCCTGCGTTGCCGCAGCTTGTTAACGTTGTGTGGAAGTATCGCGAGAAGACCGGGCTGTAACGCCGGTCGCTGAAGGGCGGCAAGGTTTGGTCAGACAAGAGAATGCATCACCGGCAACTCCGCTCTCCCGGCCTTTGTCAGCACCCCCGGCCGAACTCCATCAAGGACCGGTGCGGCCGGTCGACAAACAAGGCCGTCTGACTGTCGGCGTCGACCTGGGGGGCACGAATCTGCGGATCGCCGCCTTCGATTCTGAGTGGAAGCGCCTGGATTACATCAATTTACCCACCCGCGTGGGCGACGGCCCCGAAGCCGTGGTGGGCGACATGTGCGACGCTATCCGCCGTGTGCTCGAGCGGTGCGGGGCCAATCAGGAGCTGATTGGCGTCGGTATTGGAGCTCCCGGCCCGCTCGAACTGCCCTCGGGTAGATTTCACCGTCCCCCCAACCTGCCCGGCTTCGATGGCTTCCTCCTGAAGGATGCAATGGAGTCGAATCTTCAGACCGCGGTGATTGTGGAGTGCGATGCCAACGCGGCTGCGTTGGCCGAATGGAAGAGCGGCGCCGGCAAGGAGATGCCCGGCGATTCCATGTGCATGCTGACCCTGGGCACAGGCGTGGGCGCAGGCATCATTCTGGAAAGAAAAATCTGGCACGGGATGAACGGCATGGGCGGGGAGGGAGGCCACATTCCAGTGGTCGAGGATGGCTTTGCGTGCGGCTGCGGCGGCCGCGGCTGCCTCGAACAATATACCTCCGCAACGGCGATCTGCCGTGCGGCGAACCGCGCTGCCGCGTTAGGCAACGCACCCCATATCGCCGAGCTAATCGCCCGGCGCATCGAAAGCCAGGGCGAATTCACCGCGCGCGATCTCGCCGGCCTGGCGCGGGAGGGAGACGAGGCTGCCCGACAGGTTTTTGCCGATGCGGGCAAGTACCTTGGGATGGGCTTGGCTATGCTGGTAAATGTCTTGAACCTGCCCCTCTATGTCATCGGCGGCGGCGTGGTCAGCGGTTGGGACCTGTTTGCCCCGCGGATGTTCGAGGAACTGCGTCGCCTGAGTTACATCTATGCGCTTACTGAACCCGCGGCGAATCAGGCTTTCACTCCAGGTAAGACCTATATCGTTCCAGCTGTCACTGGGCCTGACGCCGGGCTGCTGGGAGCGGCTATGCTGCCCTACCTTGAGGCCGATCCCACGGGTATATAGCCTGTAGCCGTAGTAGGCACGCGAACCGCAGGTCCCTCCGGCTGGACGGCCTGGCACAAAAGGGGAACCGGATCATTACGCTGGTAGAACTTGTACATGGAATTTGCAAGGTTACTTGGGGTCAACGTGACGCGAAAGTTTGATGAAGATCGAGATTTTAGGGTGCGCGTCCGGATGAACGCCTTGATGGACAGAATGGTGGCGGATTGGCACTAAGTATTCAGGAACAGTTTGGGCAGATTGATATCTACGTATTCGATCAGATTCTGCGCGGGAACATCGCACCTGATATGCGCGTTCTCGACGCTGGATGCGGGTACGGGCGAAATCTGGTGCATCTGCTGCGCGAGGGGTGCGAGATATTCGCACTGGACGCAGATGCCGACGCGGTGGAGCATGTTCGGCAGTTGTCGGCGTCGCTTATGACCAGATTGCCGGTGGAGAACTTTCAGGTGGGATCAATTGAGGGGATGCCATTTCCGGATGGGTTTGTGGATGTGGTGATCTGCAATTCGGTACTTCACTTTTCACGTGATGATCGGCATTTCCGAAACATGCTTGCGGAGCTTTGGCGAGTGCTGAGGCCAGGCGGGATGTTGTTCTGCCGGTTGGGTTCGAGAATCGGAATGGATTTCGAGCACGTACGCGGCAATCTATTCGTGGTGGGGGATGGCTCGGAGTGGTATCTGGTGGACGAGGAGATGCTCCTCGGATTGACTGAGGAGATGAACGGAGTCCTTGCGGATCCATTGAAGACGACTATCGTGCAGGATTATCGCTGCATGACGACTTGGGTCTTAAGAAAGCGAAGAGGTTAATTCGAGCTTACGCCAACTGAGATGCCGGCGCCTTGGCCGGTTCCACCGAGCCTTTGAACCCATAAAACGCGATGTAAACGTAGCAGAGCGCCGGCAAAATAAAAGCGTGGTGGATGCCAATGCGGTCCGCCAACGCGCCTTCCGCCACCGGGATAATGGCTCCCCCTACGATGGCCATCACCAGCAGGCCTGAACCTTTTCCCGTCAAGGGTCCAAGACCTTCGATTCCCAAGGAAAAAATGTTGGGGAACATCACAGAGTTGAAGAGTCCTACCAGGATAATGGTGCCCATCGCCAACCAGCCGGCGCTGAGCATGGAAGTCACCACCAGCAGGCAGGCCACCACCGCGACCGTGCCGAGAACCCCGCGCGTGGGCAGCTTCTGCAAGACTGCCGCTCCGATGAAACGGCCGGTCATGGCCCCAAACCAATAAAGTGAGACCAGGCCGGCGGCGACCTTGACACTCAGGTTGCCGATCTCGGGCTGGGTGAAATAGTTGATGAGGAAGCTGCCAATGGAAACCTCGGCGCCGACATACAGAAAAATCCCCAGTGCGCCCAGCACCAACTGGCGCCGCTTCCAGAGGTCTCTCGCTGCATGGTGGGTATCTCCCATGGGCCGGAATTCCCGGGTCGCCTCAATTTTCGGCAAGTTGAACATGGCGATGGCAAGCGCGAGGGCGGTAAGCGCAAGAGCGATGCCAATATAGGGCAGCTTCACCGAAGATGCCTCGTGCTGCCGGTAGGCCAGCAGCGCCGGGGCGGAGAGTTGCTGCAGCTGGGTCGAGGCCAGCGGCGCCGCGGCGAGGATCAGGAGCCCGCCGACATACGGGGCGATCGTGGTTCCCAGCGAATTGAAAGCCTGGGTAAGGTTCAGACGGCTGGAAGCAGTCCGCGCCGGGCCGAGCACGGTGACGTATGGGTTGGCGGCGACCTGCAGTGCGGTGACTCCCGCAGCCAGCACGATCAGCGCCGCCAGAAACAGCTCAAACGAGGGCGCATTGGCAGCCGGCACGAAAAGCAAAGCCCCAAGGGCCATGATCAGCAGCCCGACGACCATCGTTTTCTTGTATCCGATCTTCTCAATCACCAGGCCGGACGGAATCGCACAGACAAAGTAGGAGCCGAAGAACGCGGAGTTGATCAACATCACCCGGGTATAGTTCAGCTCGAAAATCGATTTCAGGTGGGGAACAAGAATGTCGTTGAGCGAGGTGAGAAATCCCCACATGAAAAACAGCGTGGTTACCATCGCCATGGCGCGGTAATTGCTGGGGTGGGAATCGTCGCCGACTGACGTTGTGGTTACGGCCGCTTGAACCATAAAGAATGAACTCCGCCGGTTTCTGTGGTCCGTCGGAAAACCGGGCGGATCATCACGTGAAGAGGCATCTGCCGTGCCCCAAGCCCCCAAGTTAACACAGGCGGCAATTTCCTGGCAGCGCCGCACACGGACCTTTGCCCTGCCCTCTGAACCTTGCTAAGCTAATTGCCGTTTGTACTTCTGCCATCGAGGGAAGCCTGGTTCATGATGTCTCCCAAGCTAGTGCGCGGCATTCTTTGTCTTCTTTGTCTGGCTTCCCTCCCCTTTCTGGGTTGCCCCGCAGACGCGCAGAGCCGGCGGGAGGCCCCCTTGCCCTCAATTTTGACTCCAGAATCACAAGCGGTCCTGGACAAACTCGCAAGCTTATCCGCCCTGCCCAAGCCCGATTGGCGCTATCACGCAGGCGATCTCCAGCACGGGGAATCGCCCTCGGTGGACGATGCAAACTGGCAAGCCGTCACCGCTCCTTCTACCTTGCCGGCGGAAACCATATGGATCCGGGGCACGATCGAAGTGCCCAAAAACCTCAACGGCTACGATCTCACCGGTACACAGATTTCCTTCCGCCTGCGGATTGATGCCAACGGGCCGGTCACCCAGATCGTCTACTTCAACGGACGCCGCGTGGCCATGGGGACAGACCTGGAACCGATCGTGCTTTTC
>PLZN01000492.1 GCA_003152195.1 Acidobacteriaceae bacterium | reverse complement strand
ACCCCTGAAGTCGAGAATTGATACTCAGGATCGTTTCTGAAAAGTGCTCAACCGCTGCGGCGTTGACACGAGGATTTTCGAGCGATAGTGTTTTTTTGTCATTCTTTTCGGGTGGACGCCGTAGCCAACAATGTCCAACCGATCAAACTCGCGCAGGCGGAAATTGGTTTCTGGGACGCGTGTCCGGGCGCTGCGCCTCGAGTTGGCCACGTCATCCTTGATCCGCTGCGCAACCGGCCGCAGACGGTCACCAGCCAAGAGACACCAGCGACAACGTAGCTTCGGAGTGCAAGTATGAAACTTTCAGGACAATCAATCATTGGATTCCACGCAGGCGCGGCCACGAAAGAAGTCTTCCAAGCTACGAATCCTCGCACTGGGGAACGCTTAGAGCCGGGCTTTTTCTCCGCAACAGCAGAGGAAGTAAACCAGGCTGCGCTTTTGGCGCACCAGGCTTTTGCAATTTACAGTCGGACGACAGGTCGCGAGAAAGCTAAATTCCTACGCGCCATTGCCGCCAACATCGAATCCATCACTAGCGAATTGATCGAACGTGCCGAACAGGAAACAGCGCTCCCCAAGCCCCGCTTGCAGGGTGAAACCGCGCGTACCTGTGGTCAGCTTCGCTTGTTTGCGCAGGTCGCCGAGGAAGGCTCCTGGGTCATGGCTCGTATCGACCGTGCCAATGCGGAACGTAAGCCTGCTCCCAAGCCGGATCTTCGCTCCATGCTGCGTCCCTTGGGTCCGGTCGTGGTCTTCGGCGCGAGCAACTTTCCTTTGGCGTTTTCCGTGGCCGGTGGAGATACCGCTTCTGCCTTGGCGGCGGGGAATCCGGTCATCGTCAAAGCACATTCGGCACACCCGGGCACGAGCGAACTTGTAGGCCAAGCCGTGCAGGAAGCCGTTCGGCAATGCAATTTGCCGGAAGGCGTTTTTTCCCTTCTGTTTGGCCGCGGTGCGCAAATTGGCGTCGCCTTGATGAAACATCCTCTGGTGAAAGCCGCGGGGTTTACGGGATCACGGAGTGCCGGCAGGCAATTGATGGATACGGCGGCCTCGCGTCCGGAGCCGATCCCGTTTTATGCCGAGATGAGCAGCACCAACCCGGTGTTCATTCTGCCCGGCGCATTGCGGGAACGTGCTGACGCCATCGCGGCAGGACTGCATGCCTCGTTCACGCTGGGAGCCGGTCAGTTTTGCACCAAGCCGGGAATGGTATTTCTGCCCGAAGGTGCGGGTGCTCCCGGGTTCGTCGACAAACTGCAGCAATCGGTCAATGAGTCAGCGCCATTCCACTTGTTGACCGGAGGCATTCGGTCGGCTTATGAATCGAGCATCGCCGACCGCAAGGCCAGGCATGGTGTGAAGCTGGTCGCCGAAAAGTCCACAGCGGGCAATGGCCAGCTTGGCGTCGGCGCCGCGCTCTTCCAGACAGATGGCCAAACTTTCCTGAAGGATCCGGAGCTCGCGGGCGAGATTTTCGGCCCGGCAACCTTGTTGGTCCGCCACGCCAACCGCGATGAGATGTTGGAGGCGGCACGCGATTTAGAAGGGCACCTGACCGCGACCATCCACGGTACGGAGCAGGACCTGCGTGAGTTTAGCGATTTGGTTGCGATTCTCGAGAACAAGGTCGGGAGGCTGGTCATCAATGGTTTTCCGACGGGAGTGGAAGTTTCCCATGCCATGGTGCATGGCGGACCGTACCCTTCTACCTCCGATGGGCGCTCGACGTCAGTGGGTAGCCAGGCGATCTTTCGGTTTTCGCGACCGATCTGCTATCAGGATTTTCCGGACACCGCGCTGCCCGAGGAGTTAAAGAACGAAAACCCTCTTCATATCTGGCGCATGGTGGATGGCGAGATGACGAGAGAACCAGTATTGCAACCGCAGGGGCTGGAAGTCGCTCGCTAGAGCATTTTCACTCCTGGTGTATACAACGCCTCACCTAAGCGGACCGCAGCTTCGCTGATTACCGCGAGCTTGCGTTCGACGGCTGCGATGGTCTTTTCATCCGCTCAGAACTGCTCCAAGTTCATGCCTTCGATGAAGCCCTCGACTGCGGCGATACTTTCGTGAATGTCACTCAGGCACGAGTAGGGATCACTAAAAGGCAAGGACGGCCTCTTTATCGGCTGTCCGGCGAACGTGCTCCCTCATGGATTTAGATAAATAGCCCGTTCAAGCTCGGAGCTATTCAGGAGATTTCCCTGGTTAACGCAAATGCGATCTGGAAATGGCTTGAGTCGCTCCGGCGAGCGAACAAACGCGGTCACGGAATGACCGCGCTCAATCGCCTGCCGGACAATCTCCAGCCCAACACCCCCTGTGGCACCAAGTACGGCGAGTTTCATCGTGCGCTCTCAGGCTTTCCTCCTGTGGTAGCCGGTTCAAGAAGCTTCGCTACGCTTCTTCCTGCTGATGTCACAGAGCATGTCCGAATGGATGTTCAGACCGATATTGGTCATGTTGTATAGGTGCTCGCTGGCAACAAGCCAGACGATCTCGCAGATGGCGCGTTCGGAATAAAAGCCGGACATGCGGACAAAAGTCCTCGGGTTCACTTTCTTATCCTTTGTCAGCTCCGTCACATAGTCCAGTGCTGCGCGTTCTGCCTCGGTAACAAGAGGGCTGGTGCGTAGACCGGGTAGCGGCGCACTTTGTGACAGACTCTTAGCTGCCGTCCGGGAAGCCGCCGCGGTGCAGGATCATCGGATAGTGCGGCAGGCCTTCGGGCTTCGGAACCGACGAGCGCCATCCATCGGGATAGGGCTCCAATCCGCGGAACAAAGGCGAGCCTTGGGCAGACGCGTCAACCAGGTGTGCAGAGTTTTCGTATCGGTTTGTGTGAGGCGCTGTAGCTCTTGGACAGATATCCCTTGCTCCGGGACGAACCGTATGAACTTCGACCACATCACCATCGACACCAGCCACGGAGCACGGTGCGAACCGGCCGTCGAGCCATGATTCGTTGTCCGATGCTGCGCCCGATGTTCAAACTCGTTGTCGAACTCGATTGTGAAGGCGACCAGAGCGTGCGACAACAAAGCGGACAGAGGTAGCGTTTCGCTCATGACGGCGATGATAAACGTCGTGACCGGCCGCGTTTCCTCCGATGATCAATTGGCCGAATGGGGCGTCGATGCGTTCTTCTTCGCCGAGACTTCGGCCAGATAGGCAGCCGCGTCTGAACGGGTTTTGAGCGCAGCGACTCGAGCGATTATTTTGCCTCGGTCTCCGGGCGGAGAGAGTTCTATATCCTGCCGCATGGCGGCCTGAATGATGACAGGAAGACTCCCATCGTTGACGGAATCATGTGGTCTGGATGGAGTTGACTGAGTGTAGCCGGCAGAGGGGGCTGTCGCCATGGCGAGCATTGGAGCTGCTGCCGAACTCGCTGGGGATGGCAGGGTGGCGGGCGTGTCATCGCGCGCCGCATCGAGCGAAAGCAGGGGAAGCAATGTATTAGCGACACGATCGCGCTCTGTCAGCGGGTCCATGGCAAATAGTTTTTCGAGTGTGGCCGGAATGGAAGAGTGATCGTACGGACGATGGTCGACCGTGTTCCTGGGAATCCAGGGGGAGATGATCACAGCCGGAACTCGCGGGCCACACTGCTCAAAGGTGAAGCCATACTTGTTATGACCGTCAGACGAGGTCGTGTCTCCTGGGGCTACGGCTGGAGGCGGGATCGCGTGGTCGAAGAACCCTCCGTGCTCGTCCCAAGCGATAATGAGCATACTGCTCTTCCAGACGGGTGAGTTGCGAATCGCTTCATAGGTCGCCTTGATCAGACCTTCTCCGAGCCGGACATCATCAAGCGGATGTTCCGATGTGCTGCCTTTGTAGTCATTGAGCAGGCAATAGCTCGGTTCGATAAAAACATAGTTGTAGGGGAACGGGCCTTGCAAGTCGGCTGCGAAGTTCTCGTATTTTCGGATGTCGTCGAGATGAATTGCTTTCAGCGCGGCGATCATCGGGAAGGTATCCCCCGCGTACAGCCGGCGTCGCAGCCCTTTGGCGCTGATCCGGTCGAAGATGTCTCCGTTGGGGAAGGAGAACCCCGATGCGGTCTCCCAAAGGGCTATTTCTGCGGTGGTTGGGCTGTGATCCAGGCCGCCTGACGAGGCCGCATGGACGAACATCCTGTTAGGCCAGGTGGGACCCGGCATGGAGGCATGCCATTGGTCGCAAACAGCAAACTCTTGCGCCAGAGCGTTAAGAACGGTGAGCTGATCCGGAGAGTAGCAGTTCAATATTTCCGCGACATTTCTTTGCTGACCTGCTTTGGCGCACGCCTCTGCATAAGAGGCGACAAAGCCGGAACCATCAATCGGCGGATAGTTGCCGCCCGGCGTGTACGTGGCACCAGGACCGGCCAACTGGCGGAGCACGTCCAGGAACTCGTGCCCTGGATCTACTACCATGGCAAAGTCTGCGTGGGGCGACACAGCCGAGACCACGCCGTTAAAAGTGTTGGTCTCCGTTCCGGATAATCCGTTCACAGTGGTTTGCAAGCCAGTGGCGGCATCGGTTCCGGAGATTTTGGAGAAGCCGAGTAAATGGTCGAAGGAACGATTCTCAAGCATCAAGACGAAGACATGCTGAATCTGATCAAATGCCATTGCGCACCATTTCTGATTGCACGCGACCGGTTATGCAATGTGAATTCGATGGCTGCCCAATAGCCTAGAGCGCGATGAGCAGATTTTCAACTCAATGAACTTTGCTTCTTACGCTGCGGCCGGCAGGCTTCCGCTGGCTTGCTTTGCCGGCCGCAGTTCTTCCTGCCAACTGGACCTTATGGGCGTTGACGATGGCCATAATCAATCCCGGAAAGCGTTTCTCGATTTCCGCGCAACGAGAGGTGTTGTGCATCTCGACCCCTCGACGTTCACCCCGGATCAAGCCCGCCTCTCTGAGTGCCTTAAAGTGCTGAGAGAGGGTTGATTTGGGTATGGGTTTTTCGCTGACGTTCAGAAAATTCGAGCAATTTTGCGAACAATCGGAGCCCACGATGTCGGCAAAGATAGCCACACGCACGGGGTCGGAGAGTGCGTGGAGGATCGCTTCCACCGTAACGTCTTCAATCGAAGGGTGAAAAAGAGGCCTCATAAGTTTTCATCATACCTTCACTTGACTCATTGTTCAATAGTTCATACTTTTAGAACTATTGAATCCTGAGCGTATCGCCTTCCATCTTAACCAGCAGCATGGGTCAGGACCTGCGCAGCCCATGTAGCTAAACATCTCCAATCCGACACATGCATTCTGAAAAGGAAACGCACATGAGCAAGCTCAAAGGTAAAGTAGCAGTGGTTACAGGCGCATCCAAAGGCATCGGAGCCGCCATCGCCAAGTCACTCGCCGCGGAAGGCGCGTCCGTCGTTGTGAACTACGCCTCCAGCAAGTCCGGCGCCCGAACCGTTGTCGACGCCATTATTGCGGCCGGTGGCAAAGCTGTCGCCGTAGGTGGTGATGTCTCCAAAGCCGCCGAGGCAGAGGGCATCATCGATGCAGCCATGAAGAACTATGGCCGGCTCGACATCCTGGTTAACAACTCCGGCGTGTACGAGTTCGCTCCCATCGAAGCCATTACCGAAGAGAAGTTCCACAAGATTTTCAACATCAATGTGCTCGGCCTGCTTCTCACCACGCAGGCAGCCCTCAAGCACATCGGCGAGGGCGGCAGCATCATCAATATTGGCTCCGTCGTCAGCCGCATCACGCCGGCTGCCTCCTCCATCTACACCGGAACCAAGGGTGCAGTCGACGCCATCACCGGCGTGCTCGCCCGCGAACTCGGACCGAAGAAGATCCGCGTCAACGCCATCAACCCCGGGATGGTCGAAACCGAAGGCACACACAGCGCCGGCTTCCACGACACTGACTTCGAGAAGTCAACAATCGCGCAGACGCCGCTCGGCCGCTTGGGTCAGCCCGGCGATATCGCCTCGATCGCGGTCTTCCTCGCTTCCGACGACTCTGGCTGGCTCACGGGCGAACAGATCCTCGCCGGCGGCGGCCTTCGCTAAACGAACAGCAAACATGAAGGAGAAAGAGATGGGAAAGCTGGACGGAAAAGTAGCAGTGATAACATCTGCGACGTCGGGCATGGCGCTGGCAACGGCAAAGCTGTTCGTGGAAGAGGGCGCGTATGTGTTCATCACTGGCCGGCGGAAGGACAAGCTGGATGAGGCGGTGAAAGCGATTGGCCGCAATGTGACAGGCGTTCAGGGCGATGCTTCGAACCTTGACGAATCTGGACCGGCTGTATGAGACGGTGAAGAAGGAGAAGGGCAAAATTGACGTGTTGTTCGCAAGCGCCGGCATGGGCGAACTCGCGCCGCTGGGCGAGATAACCGTGGAACAGTTCGACAATACCTTCAACCTGAATGTGCGCGGAACGCTCTTTACGGTGCAGAAAGCCCTGCCGCTTTTCAACGATGGAGGTTCGATCTTTATGAACGGATCGATTGCGACCATCAAGGGGTTCCCGGCGTTTAGTGTCTACAGCGCGAGCAAAGCCGCGGTGCGAGCGTTTGCACGGACGTGGCTGGTCGACCTGAAGGAACGGAAAATACGGGTGAATGTACTGAGCCCGGGGACGATCGATACGGCGATTCCGGATCCGCTGGGGCCGGACGCAAAGAAGAATTTCGCGTCGCTGATTCCGCGCGGTGAGATCGGGCGGCCGGAGGAGATTGCGACGGCAGCGCTTTTCCTGGCATCGAGCGATTCAAGCTTTGTGAATGGCATCGAGTTGTTCGTGGATGGCGGTGTCTCACAGATCTAACCTGCGACACGGTTTTGTCGGGCACGGTCGGTAGCACCGCGAAAAAACGGGGGCCCCAACCTTTAACTCGTTTGTGGGATCAGCGAACTTCATGCCGCTTTCCTTAAAGTCATTCACCGGCGTTGCCGACCCGCGGNNAGGAAATCCGGGGTCCTTCGCGCTTCTTGCGAAGAGTGGGATCACTCAGGCGGCAACACAAGTTATCTGGAGGTGCTCACCACCGATACGGACCTTTACGATGCTCAACTGCAATTGGCGCAGAGTCAGGAGCAGGAGGCCGCTTCCCTGGTGCAGCTCTACGCCGCACTGGGCGGAGGTTGGCAATAGTCATCGCACGCTTGACTCATCTATAGGCGGCGCGAACCTGACGCTCAACGCTTTTTGAGGGGAGGACCGTTAGGTCTTTGTCTTCTTCAAGCGCTCTTCTCCGCCTTTACGCACCCTGACTTTCTTGGGACGGCAGGGCGA
>PLZN01000371.1:531-10468 GCA_003152195.1 Acidobacteriaceae bacterium | reverse complement strand
TGCAGGCGCGCGCGCTGGGCGCCTACCAGATGATCTTCGCCGGTGGGATGGCTTTGGGCAGCGTGATATGGGGCTTTATTGCGGAGCACGTTTCCACTTCGAAGTCGCTGATGTGTGCCGCCGCCGGGCTGGCCATTACTCTTCCCTTCTCCCTCCGCTTCCATGTACTCCGCGGCGTGCAGCCGGATCTCAGCCCGCACCGGTACATGATTCCGATACCCGAGCTCACGTCGGAACGGGATGACAGCGCGGGACCGGTCCGGGTCTCCATCGACTACTTCATCGATCCCTCGGACTACGCCGCTTTTACCAAGGCCGTACATCAACTGCGGGACGTGCGCCTGCGGGACGGCGCGATCCGCTGGGGGGTCTATCAGGATGCGTTAGACCCGGGACACATCAACGAAACATTCGTGACCGAATCCTGGCTTGAGTACCTGCGGCAGCGGGAGCGCTTTACCGCCTCGGATCGCCAAATTCGCGATCTTGTCTGGGGCTTCCATCGCGCCAAGGAGCCGCCCAGGATTTCGCATATGTTCTACGCCCAAGAAGTCAGCGATCCGCCATCGAACCCGGACCCAGTGTCGACAGAATGATCCTCAGCAAGTGAGGCCGGCCTTGGCGAGCGTGCTCTTGAGCCCTTGCATGCTGATGCGTGTGGAGGCCTCGGGCGTGCCCGCGCCGCGCCAATGGGTCTCCAGACTGACGGCAGAGTGATAGCCATCCTTCACCAAGGCGCGAAATTGGCCCACCCAGTCGACAACCCCTGCACCCACCGGCGCCCACTCATACTTTTTGCCCGGCTGGCGCTGAACATCTTTTACATGGCAATGACCGATGCGATCGTGGGGCAGCAGGCGGTATCCGTCAGGGTAAGGAGTGCTTCCGAGGGNNCGGGGTCCCAGTTCAGCATGAAGTTTGAGTTGGGGATGGCTTGCAGAACAGCGGCCGACTCCTCTCCCGTGGCGGTGTTGCACGCCATTTCATTTTCCAGCAACAGGATCAGGCGACTCCTGGAGCAGGTCTCGGCCGCCGTGCGCAGCTTGTCGTTGATGGCGGCACGGTAAGGCTGCTGATCGTCCAGCCGCCAAAAGTCGAAGCAGCGGATCCGATCCGTTTGAAAGACCTTCGCCAGTTCGACACAGCGCTCCAGCAAGTGATCCTGTTGCTGGAAATCGAAACCGGCATGGAACTGGTCACGCTTTGGGCTGTTTTTTGACAGCGGGGCTCCGGGCCAGTCTACCTTGAAGAGAGGGCTTGCTATATCGGTCACTCGGAGCTGGTATTTTTCCAGCAGCCGGCGTGCCTCGGCGAGTTCTTTCTGGTCGAGATCGGTGAGGTTCTTGTTCCACATGCCGCGCAGTTCGATCCAGCGCAGGCCGAAGTCTTTTGCGGCGATCTCGCAGGCCCGGCCAAAGTCCTGCGTAATTTCGTCATTGATAACGGAAAGACGAAAAGGACAGGTTGTCCCAGCAAATGCATGGGCTGGCCTGCGAAAGGGAGCCAGCGCGGCTAAGGCGGCTATCGATCCTATGAATTCACGGCGTGACGGAGACATCTCGCCCTACCCTTCTCCGGGCTTTACCGGACGTGAACACCATAACGAGAAGGGGTTGTCTCGTGCAAGCCTGCGGCCACGGGGCAAGAGAAGCCACCACGATGGTGACCATCGAGATTCGTGGTATCCCACCCGCAGATTTGTTGCACCTTCCGCCATTTGACATCAAGCCCACTCTGGTCTTTGAAGGGGACGGCCTTCAGGCGTTGCCTTCTCTAGCTAGGGAAGGTTGATGGCCTGCTGCAGCGGGAGATCTTTGGACGAGCCGCCAACCATAAAGGTGTAGCGGCCCGGCAACTGCTTCCACGCGTCTGCGCCCTCGTCGTAAATCGACAACTCCCGGGCATTGACCGGCAGGCTGATTTCCCTGCTCTCGCCCGGATTCAGATGCACCTTGCTCCAGCCTGCAAGGCGCTTGGGAGGCTCGCCCGCATCAGCCGGCAGCGCTACATAGACCTCGGCGATTTCCGCTCCCGCGCGCGAGCCTGTGTTCTTCACCACGAAGCGTACCGTGGGCTCTTTGCCAGGCTCGACCTTCAGATCGGAGTACTGATAGGTGGTGTAGGAAAGACCGTAGCCAAAGGGAAAGAGAACCGGCTTATTCTCCGCGTCATACCACTTGTAGCCCACTTTCAATCCCTCGTCGTAATGCACGCTGAATGTTGGCTTGGCATCCTCGGGCTTCACAACCGCGCCCGCGTCCCCCCCACCCCCGGGTGGCTTCACCAGATCCGGATGCGGCAGATCCGCCTCGCTGCGAGGAAAGGTGAGGGGCAGCTTCGCACTCGGGTTTACGTCGCCAGAGAGTACGTCGGCCACCGCATCCGCGCCCTTGCTACCGGCATACCAAGCCTCCAGCACACCGCTTACCTTGTCGATCCACGGCATCGTGACCGCGGTGCCGGTCTCCAGCACCACGATGGTTCGCGGGTTTGCCGCAGCTACTTGCTCGATCAGCGCATCCTGGTTTTCGGGCAGCGAAAGGTTGGGCAGATCCTTTCCCTCGCTCATCCATTGATAAGCAAAGACGATGGCCACATCCACCTGCCGGGCCAGTGCCGCGGCAGAGGACGGGTCAGCGCCGGAATCGAACTGCACCTTGATCGCGGGATCCGCGGCGCTCACCGCCTTCAGGGGCGAGGTCGGGAACCACACATGGGCTTGCCAAGGCGATGCCGGCCCGGGCGGGTCCACCTGTGCCGATCCACCGCCGGAGATCATGCCGGTGTCGGCGTGCGGCCCAATCACGGCGATCGAGCGCACGGTTTTGCGATCGAGCGGTAGAATGCCATCCTTGTTCTTGAGCAGAACGATGCTCTGCCCGGCTATGCGGCGGGCGATGGCAAGGTTGGCCTCCACATCGATCACGCTTTTCTGCGTGGGGTAGTCGACGAGTCCATCCTCAAACTCGGAACGCAGAATGCGGTGCGCATGGTCATCCAGTTCGGCCATGGAAACCTTGCCCGCCTCGACGGCCTGCTTGAGCTTCTGGCCAAAAAAGTCGTCGAGTGGCTGCTCCATGTCCAGTCCCGCAGCCGACGCCTTTACCGTACTGTGCGTTCCACCCCAGTCAGAGAGCACGAAGCCCTTAAACTGCCAGTCCTTCTTGAGCACATCCGTGAGCGTGTATTTGTTCTGGCAGGCGTAGTCGCCGTTGACCGCGTTGTAGGAGCACATCACCGCACCCGGGTTTGCGATCCCGATCCCAATCTGGAAGGCCAGCAGGTCGCTCTCTCGCATCGCCCGCCGGCTGATGATCACATCGACTTCATCGCGGCCATCTTCCTGATCGTTCATGGCGTAGTGCTTGATGTCGCCGATCACATGCTGAGCCTGCTCGCATTTGATCCGGTTGCCAGCCAGCGTCCCCGCCAGCAGTGGATCTTCGCCCTGATACTCAAACGTCCTTCCGTTACGCGGCTCGCGGGTCAGGTTCACGCCGCCGCCGAGCGACATGTTGTAGCCTTGGGCGCGCAGTTCACCTCCAATCAGGGCGCCATAGTCACAGGCTGCCTCTGGATCCCAGCTGGCAGCCGCGGCAATGTTTGCCGGCAGCGCCGTGGAGTAGCGTCCGTTCTGGGCGCTCATGCGGACACCATACGCGGCGTCGCTCATCTCGATCTGGGGAATGCCCAGCCGCGGCACTGCCAGCACGAACCCGGCCCCCCCGTTGCCGAGATAGAGCTTCGGCATAACCCGACTCCAGCCTGGCATGCCCTCGCCGTGCAAAAGGCCGATCTTCTCCGCCAGCGTCATCTCCTTCAGCACCATGTCCGCGCGCTCATCGGAGGAGAGGCTCTTGTTCATCCAAGGATGTTGTTCCGAACTTTGTGCTATGGCGGGCGCTGCCATCGCAAAGATTATGGTAAGCACGCCCAGCATGGCCGCGGAGGACCACCACCGGTGGCTTAGAACGCTTATATTTCTCCAATGCCCGACGTGGGTAACCACCGTTGATCCTTTCAACTTGCCACCGTCCATTTCCCGATGTTACTTGCCGCCGCCGAGCATCATGACATAACGATAGTAGAACTCGACCCCTTGGTAATAGGAATCGACTGGCACCCGCTCATCCTTGCCGTGCATGCGCACGTCATCGATGTCGATCGCAATCCCGTTGATACCGTAGGTCGGCAAACCAGCCTGGCTGGTAATTTTGCCGTCCGATGCACCCGTTTCCATAACGGGAACTACCGGGACGCCGGGCCACATCTGCGCAACCAGCTTTTCCAGCGGCTGCATTACTTCGGGCTGCAGCGCCGTAGGAGGAATTGGTTTGGAACCGCCAGCGTTGTCCACCACCTCACCCGCGTCGGTGACATAGCGGACGGTGACCTTGGGATCGTTGAAGACCTGGATGAGCTGCTGGCGAATCTCTTCCTGCGAGTGGCCGGGGAGGATCCTGCAGTTGACGTTGGCTTGCGCCGTTTGGGGCAACGCGTTGTTGGCAGCGCCGCCCGACAGGCGGGTGGCGACGCAAGTCGTGCGCACGGTGGAGTTGTACTTCGGGGTCGCGGACAAACGTGCAATGGCTTCCGCCACTGGCGGGTCCTTCAGAATCGCCGCCATATCGGTGCCGGTCTGGCCTGATTCCAGCGCGCTCATGCGCGCAAAATATGCTCGGGTCACCGGGTTGAGCTCAAAGGGAAACGCATAGGCCTGCAAACGCGTGAGTGAATCGGCAATGTGATAAATAGCGTTGTCGGGCGTGGGCAGAGAGCTGTGGCCGCCGGGGTTGGTGGCGGTGAGCTGATAATCGCCGTAGAGCTTCTCCGTAGCCTCCACATTAAAGGAGATCGCCTTGCCATGTTCGAGGTCGACGCCTCCGGAATCGGAATTGAGAACGAACGCTGCTTCGATCAGGCCGCGGTGGTTCTTCAGCAGCCAGTCAACGCCATTCGATTTGCCCCCCTCCTCGTCGGCGGTAAGCGCCAGGATGAGATCGCGGTCAGGCTGATAGCCCTGCTTCTTGAGGCGAATGAATGTGGTCACCAGGACGGCGTCGCTCTCCTTCATGTCCTGTGTGCCACGCCCGTAAAAGTAGCCGTCCTTCTCGACAAACTGAAACGGATCAGTGGTCCAATCCGAGCCCAGCGCCTCAACCACGTCGAGGTGACCGATAAAGAGAATTGGCTTAGCCCGGCCCGTACCGTGAATGCGCGCTACCAGGTTGCCCTTGCGCTCATTGGGGCCGAGGACGAGGACATCTTCTTTTGCGAACCCGGCGTCCAGCAGGCGCTGCGCCATGGCCTTTGCCGCAACCGTTGTACTACCGACGGAATCGGTGGTGTTGATTTCAATGAGCTGCTGGAAGATATCGCGAGAGAGTTTCTTGGTTGGTGCGTCGAGCTGGGCTAAGGCGGGAACCGTTGCGGCGGAAAGCAGCAGACAGCAGACCAGAAGGCGGAGCCGGCCGGCTCCGGCAACAACCAAGGGCATAGAGTTCCTCTTTTCAGTGAATGACCAGAGCTAGCAGACGAAGCTGCGGCTGTGCCGGCGCGGCACCGCCGCGATGCGTTTAGTATAGAGCCTCGGGCGCCGCCGCCTGCGAGCTCCGGGAGCTGCCGGGGGCCTCAGTATCGGAAAGGAGACAAAAACGATTGTTGGGAAATTCTCGTGCCGCCTTATTTTTTGCCGGGGCTTTGCTGGCCTGCATGCCAGCCGCTGCGCAGGGATCCAAAAGTGCGCAGGGACCTGGGGGTCTAATCACACTGGACGAGTTTATGAACGCCACCGACATCCATGGGGTGAAATTGTCTCCTGACGGCTTGGCTGCAGTCATGGCCACGGTCTCCCCGGATTGGCAGCATAACCGCTTTCGCAGTGACCTTTGGATATGGAAAGAGAATAAGGGCGAAACGATCCCGCTGACGCGGTCGGGACACGCTCGCTCTCCGCAATGGTCTCCGGACGGCAGGTACATTGCGTTCCTTTCCGATCTTCCTCTGCCCGACGACGATGATAAAGACCGGGATGCCAAAGACGTTCCTGAACGGCTGTGGCTGATTGCCGCGGATTCCGGAGAATCGTTCCCGCTCTACAAAGAGAAGCTGAAGGTGCATGCCTTCGCCTGGTCTCCCGACGGAGCGCAGATCTTTTTCTCCGGCGAATCGCCGCTTTCCAAGAGCGCAGAGGATGCCAACAAAGCACAATGGAAGAACGTCATTCGCTGGCGGGAACAGGAGCGGGGCGATCTCCTTCTAGCCATGCCGGTCGCGGGTGCGATCGCGGCAGCACAGACGAATTTGCCAGTTCATGGCGCATCCATTCCTGACAATGGATTGCCACTGCCCGTGTTGGCCAGGACGATCGCCGCCAGTCCCGATGAAATCAAGGAAATTGCTCCCGACCCGAAGGGTGCGCAGATCGCCTTCATGACCGATTCCGTCTCTAATCGTCTTGAAGATCCAATGCACAACGAGATCTATCTCGTAAGCAGCCCGGGCGGAGAGGCACGGCGCCTCACCAACAATCAAGCCCTGGAGAGCGGCCTGCACTGGAGCCTTGACAGCAGCAAGCTCTTCTTCCACGTGGCGGCCGCCGCGGGTGCGCTCGACGTACCCTACCACGATGTACAGGGACGGCTGTACGCGATCGATGTCGCGAACGGTGTGGTACAGCGGCTGGGTGGGCAGTTTGACGGGTCCTTCGAAGACTTTGCCGTTATGGGTGATGGCCGGCTGATCGCTGATGGGCTCAAGGGAACGCAGCAACAGCTCTATGCGATCGACGGGGACCGCGCCGTCCTTTTACCGGGATTGCCCGGCTCCTATGCAGGAGTGGATGCAGGGCTGCACACGCGAGGGCTCCTGGTAAAGCACTCGACGCTCACCGAGCCGGTGCAGGTCTTTCTCGCTGCAGATGCGGCTCACCCCGATCAGGCAAAGGCGATTAGCCGCTTCAATCTGCTGTTTACGCAACGGGCGCAGCCGGAATGGAAGACCTACCAATGGAAGGCGGACGACGGCACCACGGTCGAAGGAGTGTTGATCTATCCGCCGCACAGAATGGGAGAAAAGAACCTGCGCATGCTGACGTTCATCCATGGCGGGCCGGCCGACGCGGATGGCAATCGCTTTGGAGCTGACTGGTACGATTGGGCCACGCTGGCCGCGGCCAATGGCTGGCTGGTCTTCCGCCCCAACTATCGGGGATCGAACGGCTATGGCGACAACTTCATGCTGCGGATTTCTCCGCACCTGGTCTCTCGTCCGGGCAAGGACATTCTGGAGGGTGTAGACGCGCTGGTGAAGGATGGGATTGCCGATCCAGCTCACCTCACCATAGGCGGGTATAGCTACGGCGGATATATGACCAACTGGCTCATTACGCAGACTACGGAGTTCAAGGCGGCGGTCACCGGCGCCGGTGCGGTGGAGCACGCGGCGAACTGGGGTAATGACGATGTCACTTACGATGATGCATGGTATCTCGGTGCGCTCCCGTGGCAGAATCCCGGCATTTATCAGACCGAGGCGGCTCTCTTCCAAATGGACAAAGTCAGGACCCCGACGCACATCGTCGGCGGCAATGCCGATGTGCGGGTAAGTTATCTCGAGGACCTTCTACTGGAGCGCGCGCTGCAGGAACTGCATGTGCCACATAGCCTCCTGGTCTTTCCCGGGGAAGGACATCCTCTAGACAAGGATCCATGGCACGGTTACATCAAGGTGCGGGAAGAGCTGCAGTGGCTTGAGAAATATGGTGGGCAAGGGAGCGCGGCGCGAGCACCAGGCGCGCGGTAGGCAAGCTTAGCAGTGGCCTTCTCTGAAAAAGCAGCGCCCTCAGCAAACCAACGAAAGCGCAGATCGTTCGCCCTCTCCTGCCGGCGGCCGGACGCGGCGTTACTTCCCCAATGCTGCAAAGTGGCTTACACGCAACTTCGATTGTGTGAGTTCCCTGACGTCGAGTTCCCCGTTGTTTTTCTTATCCAGTCTATCGAACTCTGATTCCATAAACTTCATGTACTCCTGCTTGGAGATCTTGCCGTTCCTGCCGGTGTCCATAAGGAGCAGCAATTGCTTGACCTCGCTCTCTCCGAGTGCCAGTCTGTCCTGCGGCTTCGGAACTGACGCGCTTTGTGCTACCGCAGCCCCTGGCATAACTCCGGCCGCGACCAACACTGCGATGAGCACGAACCACACCATGTTCGTTCGCCTTAACATAAGTGACGTCCGTTGTGGAAATTGTAGACTCCAAGTCATGCAAGCGTCCTGAAAACGAATTGGCGGTCTATAAGCGTGCGCCAAGCTGAACCGGCGGAGGGACCGTGAGGCAGAAACGCCCAGCCCTCCCAAGCCGGCCAGCCGTGTCCTCGCTGAAGACCTCGGGTGCGCTTTTCCGCCGCGCAGCATCGCGCTCGCAAACAAGGGTTGGGTCGCACTGGCCGGGCACTCTCTCAACACAAACACGCCGAGTTTTGCAATCATCATGCAATCTTTATGTGACCTCATATAAGGTCCATTTTGATAGGGCACACTTTTCGGGAATTTTGACTGCTTAGCCGCAGCGCGTGCAGTGCGTGCGCAAGAGCGGATTTGCGCGCGCCATGGTCGTCTATGTCTGTCCTTATGGAACATTTATTTCCCCTTTATGGATTCTTTAGGGGCCTCCCCTCCTAATAGAGAAATAAGATTCAGCATAGGGCGATTTTCTACTCGCTATGCAAGGCCAAGGGTCCGGCAAACGGGGCTATCCGATCTTACATTGCAAATGAGAGGCTCAATGGAAAGCAAATTCTGGAAGATCAGCACACTATTGGTTGCGGCAGGTTGCGCGTCGATATATCCGGCAAGCCTTGCGCAAACCTATGGGAAAAGCGCACCGGAGTTGGTTGCTGCGAGCACCGTGGATGACGCTCCGGCCGAGGCTGCGGAAAGCAGCGGGAATGGCGCGGCTCCAACAGCGGCCCCCGCGGCAGCAGCAGCGCCGGCGACGGTAAGGACAGAAGTCATTCCTACGGCAGCCATCTCAGGCGCGGAGGTACGTCCGGCCCTGGTAAAAGAGCTTGAAGCGATGAAGCAGCGCATCGCGGAACTCGAAGCGGAGATCGAAGCCAGCGGAGCGAGTGCGGCGGACGCGGCAACAGCGCTGCAGGGCGCGAAGGAAAACCTGGAACCAGGCGCAGCGCCGCAAGCGGGAGGGGGGCAAACAGCAGCCGCGCAAACAGCAGTCGCGCAACCCGCGCCCGCAGCGGCTGCCCCTGACCTCGACGCGGAAGTGACCACCAAGAGCGCACCCTTTGCCTACGCGGACTGGACGTGGCTCAACGGCAACCCTCGCAACAAAGACACGCCGATGGCCACCAAGTACTTCACGCCCGAGTTCCGTGCCGACGTCAATTACATCCTCGATTTCAATCATCCAAAAGACGACAGCATGGGCGGGTCGACCGAATCTTTCCGCTCCGATGAAGTCCAGGTGGAGCAGTTAAGCTTTGGCGGCGACATCCGCATCAACAATGTTCGTGGACGCTTTCTGACCATGTACGGCATGTTTGCTACCACGACGCCACGCAATGACGCCAGCGTCGGCCGCGGACAGTGGGACCTCGCCGACGCCTATCGCTATGTGTCGGAAGCGTGGGGTGGATATCACTGGAATGTTCAACATGGCCTCAACCTTGATGCCGGGATCTTTGTTTCTTACATTGGCCTATTCAGTTACTACAACTTCGATAACTNNTCATCAATGGCTGGCAGTCCTATGGCCGACCGAATGGCAAGCCTGGTCTCGGTGGGCAGATCCTCTATCGTCCAAAGCCCTGGATTTCGCTGGTCGCGAACAACTATGGACTGGGTGAGGACGCGGTTGGCATTTCCGATCGTTCTCGAATACACACGGACGACAGCGTGGAGATCAAGTACTACGACAAACCGG